>NZ_VATN01000005.1:0-10512 GCF_005781105.1 Escherichia sp. E2586 | reverse complement strand
AGGTAGTCCCTGCGGATATTTGCGATACGGGAATGCAGACACTGTATTTTGCGTTTCTGCTTCTGCCAGTTGTTGCTGAATCTGACCTTGCGGCTTAACTGTCGCTGAAGTCTCGCCAGCTTTTTCTGGTTTTTCTGGAAACTGTTTACAGGCTCAAAGACTGTGCCATCTGACAGCGTGGCAAGTTTAGCCACGCCAGCATCCAGTCCGACCATTGATACTGAAGGGTGAACAGGAGTGGATACTTCACTTTCAGTCTGAATACTGATGTACCACTTACCGCAGGACTGGCTGACTGTGACATTTTTTACAACCCCCGTGACCTGACGACTGTTCCGGTAGCGCATCCAGCCAAGTTTCGGCAGAAAAATACGGCTGTTTTCCTGATCGAGCTTAACGCCCTGCGGGTAGTGGAATGCATCATTCTGTCCCCGCTTTTTGAATCGGGGAAAAGCAGCCCGATTCTGGAAGAAGTTTTTGTAAGCCCGCTCAAGGTCTTTCAGTGACTGTTGCAATGGCTGTGATGGGGCATCTTTAATCCATTGTGTTTCAGTGGCATTTTTCCACTCAACCAGCCAGGAAGCCATTTTCGCGTAAGGGATGTATTTATTACCGGCCTCATGATTCTCATTCTGACGTGCCAGAGCACGATTGAAAACGAAACGACATGCGCCTGCGAAGCGCCTCATTTCACGCTCCTGTTGACCACCGGGTCTTCACTGGAATTTAAATGCCTGCAGTCGTTTCACCGGTCAAATTATATTTTGGTCTATGAAAAAAGAAACCGATATCCGACGCGGAAGGCACTGTGTTTTTCCCACGCATGTTCACTTGGTCTTTGTCACCAAATACCGACGTCAGATTTTTGACTATGACGCGACAGAAAAACTACGCACTTACTTTTCAAATGTATGTGCTGATTTTGAAGCTGAACTGGTTGAAATGGATGGCGAACAAGATCACGTCCATTTGTTAATTAACTATCCACCCAAACTGGCAATATCCAGTCTGGTAAACAGCCTCAAAGGCGTATCGAGTAGGTTACTGCGATGAGATCGACCAGATATTGCAGTCAGGTATTACTACAAAGGCATTTTGTGGAGTCCCGGCTATTTTGCCAGTAGCTGCGGAGGTGCGCCAATATCCGTCATCCGCCAATACATTGAACAACAGCAAACACCTGGTTAGGTGAAAAACCGCGCCTTATATCCCCGCCCTGATTGAACTGCCCCCATAAACCTGGACAGTGATAATTAGTCCGCGATGTGGCCTGAGTCCGGTATTCTACCGGACTCAGGCCCTTTAACTTCTCTTTTACAAACGAGAGGGAGACAACGGTACTTAATACGCCCTTTAACCAAAATCTGGCTTTTTCTTGATTACCGCTATTTTTTCGTTAAGGCGCATTCTTTATGCTGTATCGATACACCAAAGGTAAATTAAACAGGGAGTGACGGATGCCAGTGCTACAGTGGGGAATGTTATGTGTTCTGTCACTTCTCCTTTCTATTGGCTTCCTCGCTTTACATCTCCCGGCGGCACTCCTGCTTGGGCCGATGATCGCCGGGATCATCTTTAGTATGCGCGGGGTTACCCTGCAACTCCCCCGCTCCGCTTTTCTCGCCGCGCAGGCCATTCTTGGCTGTATGATTGCGCAAAACCTGACCGGTTCGATCCTGACCACGCTGGCGGTTAACTGGCCGATTGTGTTAGCTATTTTACTGGTGACGTTGCTTTCCAGTGCTATCGTGGGATGGTTACTGGTGCGCTATAGCTCACTGCCCGGAAATACTGGTGCCTGGGGCTCCTCGCCTGGTGGTGCGGCGGCAATGGTCGCGATGGCGCAGGATTACGGCGCAGATATCCGCCTGGTAGCGTTTATGCAGTATCTGCGGGTACTGTTTGTCGCGGGGGCCGCTGTTCTGGTCACCCGAATGATGCTGGGCGATAACGCTGAAGCGGTTAACCAGCAGATAGTATGGTTTCCGCCAGTCAGCATTCATCTCCTGTTCACCATCCTGCTCGCGGTCGTTGCCGGTACGGCGGGATGCCTGCTACGTCTTCCTTCCGGCACGATGCTTTTTCCGATGCTGGCAGGTGCGGTGCTCCAGTCTGGCGAGTTCATCACGATTGAGTTACCGGAATGGCTGCTGGCGATAGCTTATATGGCGATTGGCTGGCGAATTGGTCTGGGCTTCGATAAACAAATCTTACTGCGGGCATTGCGTCCGCTGCCGCAAATCCTGCTGTCGATATATGCTCTGCTCGCCATCTGCGCCGCGATGGCGTGGGGGCTGACCTGGTTTATGCATATTGATTTTATGACTGCCTACCTCGCCACCAGCCCCGGCGGACTAGATACGGTGGCGGTCATCGCCGCAGGGAGCAATGCCGATATGGCGCTTATTATGGCGATGCAAACCCTGCGCCTGTTCAGTATTTTGCTGACGGGGCCTGCCATTGCGCGGTTTATTTCAACCTATGCGCCGAAGCGAACGGCCTAGTGCTGGCAACCAGGACACCAGTAAAACGGGCGCGATGACAGCGTGGTTTTCTCAATGGTGCCGCCACAGCGTTCGCACGGTTCGCCATCACGATGAAAAACCTTAAAACGGAACAGCGCGCCGTGATGTTTATTTTCATCCACCTGCCCCCGCGTAGCGTAAGAAAGTCGCGGAATATCCAGTAACGCGTGTGCGAGCGCATCCAGTTGCGCCGCGTTGAGATCTTTCGCTTTATGATTTCCGGTCAACCCAACCTGCCAGAGGATCTCCACGCGCAGATAATTGCCAAGCCCTGCCAGAAACGCCTGGTCAAGCAGTAACCCGGCAAACTGACGGTTACGAAAGCGCGGCGACAATAACCGTTCTTTCACCACATCCGGCGTCAGATTCGGGTCGAGCACATCGGGGCCAACGCGTTGTAAGAACGGATGCGTCGTCGGTTGTTCCGGCGTTAACATTTCAATATCAGAGGCGCTATAAAGCAGAATGGTTTTGTCGGCTGTTTGCAGCTTTACCCGCAACACCCGCGTGGTCTGCGGCTCTTCGCCAGTATCAACCACGCGCCAGACACCATAGAGTTGGTTATGGCTATAGAGCGTTAAGCCATCCGAAAAATGGGTCAGCAACGCTTTTCCGCGCGTTTCCACATAAGTGACATGCTGACCAATAAGTTGTGATTGATAAGGTTTTAACTGCGGGAAGGCAAACCAGACATCGGTCAGTGGTTTGCCTTTGATCGCCGCCTCCAGGTTATCCGCTGCACGGCGGATCTCCGGACCTTCAGGCATGGTGATATCCTTTTTTCATTCTTTGTTCAGAGGGATTATGCTGCGACAACAATCCCCTTTTCGGCAAATGCAGATCGTAGCCGGCGGGCGAACGCCAGTGCGTGTTCTCCGTCGCCATGCAGGCAGACCGTTTGCGCCGCGACCATTGCCCATTCGCCGGTGATACTTTTGACTCTGCCGTGTTGCACCATCTCCAGCGTTTGCGCCAGCGCCTGTTCTTCGTTTTCAATCAACGCGCCTGGTTGGCTTCGCGGCACCAGCGAACCGTCGGCTTGATAGCCGCGATCGGCAAACACTTCCTCGCGCGTTACCAGCCCATATCGTTCGCCTGCACGAATCAGCTCGCTTCCTGCCAGTCCAACGAGAATCAATGCCGGATCGCAGGCGTAAACGGCTCTGGCGATGGCGTCTGCCAGTTGTGCGTCTTTCGCTGCCTGGTTGTATAACATGCCGTGCGGTTTAACATGACGCATTACGCCACCTTCCGCCCGGGCAATCGCTGCCAGCGCGCCAATTTGATACAGCGTCTGGGCATAAACGGTTTCTGGCGGCAGCTGCATGGCGCTGCGACCAAAATTTTCTCTGTCGGGAAAGCTCGGATGAGCGCCAATAACCACACCATTTTTTATTGCTTCTCGCACGCTTACCAGCATGGTTTGTGCATCGCCTGCATGAAATCCACAGGCAATATTGGCCGACGAAACTAGCGTTAAAAGTTCCGCATCGCTGGAACTCCCTTCGCCCAGATCGGCGTTAAGGTCAATTTTCATTGTGCAGCCGCCACGCTAATTGTTCGAAATAACGTTGCTGATCTTGCCGCGCTTTCAGCGCCTCTTCCAGTGAACACTGGACAAAATGAATCGGCTGACCGAGCGGAATTTGCGCCAGATGGTACATATCAGCCTCAATGATGCAGGCAATGCGCGGGTAACCGCCGGTAGTTTGCGCGTCGTTCATCAACACAATGGGCTGCCCGTTATGCGGCACCTGCACCACGCCTGGCAACAAACCGTGAGATAACAGTTCGCGATCGGTGGTGCGTTTTAAAATTTGCCCCTGTAAGCGATAGCCCATGCGGTTACTTTGCGGGCTAAGCTGCCAGGGCGAACGCCAGAATGCATCCTGCGAGGCGCGATCAAACTCATGATATTCCGGCCCCGGTAAGGCGCGAATCCGGTTGCCCCACAGCAGCTGTTTAACGCCCTGCGCTTCCATAAAATCACGCTTCGCTTTGCCAATGGGGAGTCGGTCACCATCCTTCAGTAAACGCCCTTCCAGCCCGCCAATCCCCACCTTGAGATCGGTGCTGCATGACCCCATCACTGGCGGCACATCAATACCGCCCGCCACCGCCAGATAGCTACGTACACCATGTTGTGGACGTTTAAGCATTAAACGCTGGCCTGCTTTCATCGGCAGGCGCCAGCCAGTCCAGACAGAATTATCATCCAGCCGCGCCTCGCAACCTGCGCCAGTCAGGGCAAACCAACCATCGCTTTCAAACTCAACCGTTAACTGACCGAGCGTGATCTCCAGCGCGGGCGCGTTGGCATCATTACCCACCAGCAGGTTAGCAATGCGTAGCGCAGGCATATCCAGTGCGCCGCAGTGGCTGATACCCGACTGGCGAAAACCGTGACGGCCGCCATCCTGCACGGTGGTATACATGCCCGCACGAATGATTTTCAGCATACTCCCTCCTTCTGCGGTACAAAGCGCACGCTATCTCCCGGACGCAATAAGATAGGTTCGTCACGCGTCGGGTCAAACAGACTGAGCGAAGTATGACCTATCAACTGCCAGCCGCCCGGCGTTGCCAGTGGATAAACACCGGTCTGCGGCCCGCCAATCCCGACAGAACCTGCCGGAACGAGCAAGCGCGGTTCAGCGCGCCGTGGCGTGTGTAGTTGTTCCGGCAAACTCCCGAGATACGGGAATCCCGGTTGAAAACCTAAAAACCAGACCACGTATTCCACGGAGGAGTGCAGTTCAACGACCTGTTTTTCGCTCAACCCACAATGCGCAGCGACCACCGCCAAATCCGGCCCGCCTGCGCCACCGTAAACCACCGGAATTTCGATAAAGCGAGACTCCGGTTCCAGCGCCTCGCTCTCTTCCCACCAGCGTTGCAAACGCTCTATGGCGTCCAGCGCCAGCGTTTCAGGGTTACGCAAAATCACCGTGATATTGTTCATGCCGGGAATAGCTTCAACGACATTCGGCATATCCACCAGACGCTGGGCCAGCCGCCAGATCCGTTTCTGGCTGGCCAGCGTCACCGGCGGCTCCAGTTCCAGCACTACCGCCGTTTCACCTATCAGATAACAACGCGCTCGTTGCACTTTCGATCCCTCTGACTATTCGTTATGCAGGATTAGGAATATCAATAAAGGTCACATCAAGATCGGTATTTTCATTCAACCACTCGCTCAACGCGCGAATACCGCCGCGTTCGGTAGCATGGTGACCCGCAGCATAAAAATGCAATCCCTGCTCGCGGGCTGAATGAATGGTCTGTTCAGAAACTTCGCCAGTAATAAAAGCATCCACGCCAAAACGCGCGGCACTATCAATAAAACTTTGCCCACCACCGGTGCACCAGGCGACGCGCTGTACTACCTCCGGGCCGTTGTCGCCACACCACAACGGCTTGCGTCCCAGACGCGCTTCAATCCATGAGGCCAGTTCCAGCCCCGGTACCGGCATGGTCAGTTCGCCCCACGGCACCAACGGCTCAATTTCGCCCATGACCGTGATCCCCAGTAACGACGCCAGTTGCGCGTTATTGCCCAGCTCAGGATGTGCGTCAAGTGGCAGATGCCAGCCATACAGGTTGATATCATTCGCCAACAATGTTTTTAAGCGGTTACGCTTCATACCGCGAATTACTGGCGATTCCCCTTTCCAGAAATAACCATGATGCACAATGACCGCATCAGCGCCCAGGCGTACCGCTTCATCGAGTAGCGCCTGGCTGGCGGTGACACCGGTAACAATTTTTTGCACCGTCTCTTTGCCTTCCACCTGCAAACCATTCGGCGCATAATCACTTATCGCCGCGCTGTTCAATTTCTCGTTAATCAGTTGTTCCAGTTCGGTGTTTTTCATCATTGCGCCTTCCATATTCTGATAGCTACTCCGTTAACATAGCGTTCCCTCGCCTGTTCGTCGATAGCCAATCTTTCGACATATTAAGAAACAAACCCATCGCCAAAAGGCGCAAATTGTTTATCTCATAAATGCATAGTTCATGTATATTTATGCAATCAGACAGCATATTGCATAAATAATCAGATCTGTATCAGAGTTTTAACTTTAAGGAAACACACGCACGCCGCGCAACTATTACGTGGTGTCGCATCCAACCGCGGAATTACTATGAATAAACACGCATCACAGCCGCGCGCTATCTACTACGTTGTCGCGCTGCAAATCTGGGAATATTTTAGCTTTTACGGCATGCGTGCCTTGCTGATTCTCTATCTCACCAATCAACTGAAATACAACGACACCCACGCTTACGCGTTATTTAGCGCCTACTGTTCGCTGGTGTATGTCACGCCGATCCTCGGCGGTTTCCTGGCGGACAAAGTGCTCGGCAACCGCATGGCAGTAATGATAGGGGCATTGTTGATGGCAGTCGGGCATGTGGTACTGGGCGCCAGCGAAATCCACCCGACATTCCTCTATCTGTCGCTGGCGATTATTGTCTGCGGCTATGGTCTGTTTAAATCCAACGTCAGTTGCCTGCTTGGTGAACTGTATGAACCGACCGATCCACGTCGCGATGGCGGTTTCTCGCTGATGTATGCGGCGGGTAACGTGGGATCGATTATTGCCCCTATCGCCTGTGGTTACGCCCAGGAAGAGTACAGTTGGGCGATGGGCTTTGGCCTGGCGGCGGTTGGCATGATCGCGGGTCTGATCATTTTCTTATGTGGCAATCGTCATTTCACACATACCCGCGGCGTTAACAAAAAGGTGCTGCGTGCGACAAACTTTCTCCTGCCGAACTGGGGATGGCTGCTGGTTCTGCTGGTCGCAACGCCTGCGCTGATTACTGTACTGTTCTGGAAAGAGTGGTCGGTATACGCCTTAATTGTCGCCACTATCATTGGTCTGGCGGTACTGGCGAAAATTTATCGCAAAGCAGAAAACCAGAAACAGCGTAAGGAGCTGGGGCTGATTGTGACGCTCACCTTCTTCAGCATGTTGTTCTGGGCCTTCGCACAACAGGGCGGCAGCTCGATTAGCCTTTATATCGACCGCTTCGTTAATCGCGATATTTTCGGTTATAGCGTTCCGACCGCCATGTTCCAGTCGATTAATGCTTTTGCTGTGATGTCGTGCGGTGTGGTGCTTGCCTGGGTGGTAAAAGAGAGCGTTGCGGGTAATCGTACCGTGCGCATCTGGGGGAAATTTGCTCTTGGCCTCGGCCTGATGAGCGCCGGGTTCTGTATCCTTAGCTTAAGCGCCCGCTGGTCTGCAATGTATGGCCACTCTTCCCTGCCGCTGATGGTGCTTGGTCTGGCAGTGATGGGGTTTGCCGAACTGTTTATCGATCCGGTTGCTATGTCGCAAATTACGCGTATTGAAATCCCCGGCGTGACCGGCGTATTAACCGGCATTTACATGCTGCTTTCCGGTGCGATTGCTAACTATCTGGCGGGCGTCATTGCCGATCAAACATCGCAAGCTTCGTTTGATGCTTCCGGGGCGCTCAATTACTCCATCAATGCATATATAGAAGTGTTTGATCAAATCACCTGGGGTGCGCTGGCGTGTGTAGGACTGGTGCTGATGATTTGGCTGTATCAGGCGCTTAAGTTCAGAAACCGTGCGCTGGCGCTGGAGTCTTAGTAGGCCAACACCGATGCCTGATGCGACGCTTAACGCGTCTTATCAGGCCTGGATGGCCCATTGAATTTGCACTATTTGCCAGGCCGGATAAGGCGTTCATGCCGCATCCGGCATCTGGGCACGAGTCTGTTATTTCCCCCTCCTCGCCGCCTCATACGCTGCCAGCGTTCGCAGCCTCGCCTCTTTGTGATCGACAATCGGTTGCGGATAATCCAGCTTCACGCCCGCTTTCTGCGCCCACTTCCACGGCTCATGCACCGCTTTCCCTGGCACATCACGCAACTCCGGTAGACACTGGCGGATAAACTCGCCTTCGCGGTCAAATTTCTCGCCCTGGGTTGTCGGGTTGAAAATACGAAAATACGGCGCAGCATCTGTCCCCGTTGAAGCCGCCCACTGCCAGCCACCGTTATTGGCTGCCAAATCGCCATCTATCAGTTGCGACATGAAATACCGCTCACCTTCCCGCCAGTCGATCAACAAATCTTTCACCAGAAAGCTGGCTGTGATCATCCGCAGGCGATTATGCATCCAGCCAGTGCTGTTAAGCTGACGCATAGCAGCATCGACAATCGGGTATCCCGTTTTGCCTTCCTGCCAGGCCTTTAAATGCGCGGGATTACTCTGCCACTGCACGCGGTCGGTCCAGACAATAAACGGACGATGTTTACACAGCGAAGGATAATACGTCATCAAATGGCGGTAGAACTCGCGCCATATCAGCTCATTAAGCCAGACACTACCCGGTCCGCCTTCCAGCGCCTGCGGCTGTTCCGCCAACAGGCGATGTAAACACTGGCGAGGCGATAATCCACCCGTTGCCAGGCTGGCGGACAAACGACTGGTGCCTTCTACTACCGGAAAATCTCGTTGTTGCTCATATTCTCCGGCACCGTTCTGGCAAAACTGGCGTAATTGCGCAATCGCCGCTTTTTCTTCCACCGGGAAATGCGTGGTATCGAAAGACTGACGAGGGTAATTCAGCGTAATGGATGGCGCGGGCTCTATCGATCCGCTACTACGAACTTTTGGTGCACCGACGCACTCCGGCATCCCTTCCCGCAACCGTTTCAGCCAGGCGTTTTTAAACGGCGTAAAGACTTTGTACATCTCATGATTGCCAGTCATCACCGCCCCCGGCGGCAGGATCACGCTGTCATCAAATCCTTCACACACCACGTTACGTAGCGCTCTCTCAACCTGCACATCCCGCGCCCGCTCATGCACCTCATACTGATAGTTATAAAACAGGTGGGTAACACGATTTTCCGCGCACACCTGTTTAACTGTTTCGACGCTGGCGACAAAGTCATCCACTTCACGGAACAATAAAGGAATACCTTTTTCCGCCAGCGCTATTCGTAGCCCATTCAGTTGAGCATTGATAAGTTCAGCCTGACGCGGCGACATGTTATGCGTCGCCCACTGGCGTGGTGTAGCGATATACACCGCCAGCACGCGTGCAGACGAATTGCGACAAGCGGTAGTCAGCGCGAGATTATCGTGCAAACGTAAATCCTGGCGAAACCAGACCAGATGGATGGTCATAAAACTCCTGCATGGCGCAAGTTAATCACACGCGGCCAAAGTTCGAAATAACGCTGCCCTGAAAGCCAGGCGTTAGGATAAAGCGCCATATAGTGTTTGATACGCATCAGCGGCGCAAGAAGAGGCTGCTCGCCACGGCGATAACTGTCGATAAGCACCGCCAGCTGCTGGCGTTCTGTGGAATCAAGATGCGGGCGAAAATACCCCTGAACGTGCATCAAAACGTTGGTGTGGTCACGTCGGTTGGCGGGGTGAGAAAGCAAAACAATTACGCGTTGGCGGTACTGGTTGTAAAAATCATCCAGATTTTGCCACTGATGAATATCAGCCACGAATGGGCCAAGTTTGCGGTACTCCGGTTGGGAATGAGCCAGAAATACGAGCTTATAGCGGCTGTGATAATCGAGAAGCGCTCCGCGCGTTAAGCCATGTTCTTTCAGTCGATGTAACTCATGAAGCGCGAAGATACGGATTAGAGTGCTGTCATCAAATCGTTGTTGATTCATTACTGCTCCTGAACAGTTTACAGGAGTAAGTGTAGACGTTGGGAAATGAAATTTTTGAAGCTAATCCTGTTGTAGCAGGGCAAGATTACGAAAGGCTGCTCCCCGCAAGGACTGACGCCAGGTAGTTTCTGTCCATGGCTGCCCTTTCCATTCAAACGTGAAATCAATAAGTTCATCAGGGACATCGCAAACAATGTGAAGACGGATTTCTTCTCTGCCGTGACTCTTTTCACTAATTGCGTAACTGTCATGCTCTGGATTATTTAATTCTTTCAGTGGAAATTTTTCCTCAAAGGCTTTATTAAG
>NZ_VATN01000004.1:183020-435137 GCF_005781105.1 Escherichia sp. E2586 | reverse complement strand
TTGCGACGCGGCTTTCAGCTCACTGTCGCGAGGTGGCGTATATTACGCTTTCCTCTTTCAGAGTCAACCCTGAATTTCAGGATTTTTCTCTTCAACCGAACCGGCTGTTTGTGTGAAGTGATTCACATCTGCCGTGTCGATGGAGGCGCATTATAGGGAGTCAGCTCAGGAAGACAAGCGGAAAAATGCATTTTTATTTCAACCGCTCATCTTTTAGTCATTACACCGATTTTTGCTGCTTTTTTATCGCTTGCGGCAGGTCTGCCAGGCTATTTAACACCCAATCCGCCGCCGTTTCTGCTTCAGGGGTAATAGGTTTACCCGTACGCACCAGCACTTTTGTTCCCACGTTCGCCGCAGCCGCTGCCTGCATATCTTCTAATTTATCGCCCACCATATAAGAAGCGGCCATATCAATATGCAAATAATCGCGTGCCGACAAAAGCATCCCCGGATGTGGTTTGCGGCAATCGCAGACCTGGCGAAACTCTTCAACACTGCCCTGCGGATGATGCGGACAATAATAGATGCCATCCAGATCAACATCGCGGTCCGCCAGCGACCAGTCCATCCACTCGGTCAGCGTTTCAAACTGTGCTTCAGTAAATTTACCGCGAGCAATGCCAGACTGGTTAGTTACTACCACCAGCGCGAAGCCCATTTTTTTTAGCTCGCGCATGGCGTCAATAACACCGTCGATAAACTCAAAGTTGTCGATCTCATGGACATAGCCGTGATCGACATTAATGGTGCCATCACGGTCAAGAAAAATTGCGGGTACGCTCTTCGCCACCTTTTATAGCTCCTTAATAAGGCATGTGACGCTAGTATCGCATGTTTCGACCAGCAAGAAAGTGCTCTTCGCATAAACCTGATTGATTTAGACGTCTGGATGCCTTAACATCCATTTCATTGACGGCGTTGCCCGTTCCAGGCATTCGAAATGCCACGACTAACTTAATGACGATAATAAATAATCAATGATAAAACTTTCGAATATCACCAAAGTGTTCCACCAGGGCACCCGCACCATCCAGGCGTTGAACAACGTCAGCCTGCATGTGCCAGCTGGACAAATTTATGGCGTTATCGGTGCCTCAGGCGCGGGTAAGAGTACGCTTATACGTTGTGTAAACCTGCTGGAGCGCCCAACCGAGGGTAGCGTGCTGGTCGATGGCCAGGAGCTGACCACGCTGTCAGAATCTGAGTTGACTAAAGCTCGCCGCCAGATTGGTATGATTTTCCAGCATTTTAACCTGCTCTCTTCGCGTACTGTTTTTGGCAACGTGGCTCTGCCGCTGGAGCTGGACAACACGCCGAAAGACGAGATCAAACGTCGCGTGACGGAATTGCTGTCATTGGTTGGTCTTGGTGATAAACATGATAGCTATCCGTCGAACCTTTCCGGTGGGCAGAAACAGCGTGTGGCGATTGCCCGTGCATTAGCCAGCAATCCCAAAGTATTGCTGTGTGATGAAGCCACCAGCGCGCTGGACCCGGCAACGACACGTTCTATTCTCGAACTGCTGAAAGATATCAACCGCCGTCTGGGTTTGACGATTCTGTTGATCACCCACGAAATGGACGTTGTGAAGCGCATTTGTGATTGCGTGGCGGTCATCAGCAATGGCGAACTGATCGAGCAGGACAAGGTAAGTGAAGTGTTCTCGCATCCGAAAACGCCGCTGGCGCAAAAATTTATTCAGTCGACTCTGCATCTGGATATCCCGGAAGATTACCAGGAACGTCTGCAAGCGGAGCCGTTCACTGACTGCGTGCCTATGCTGCGTCTGGAGTTTACCGGTCAGTCGGTCGATGCCCCACTGCTCTCCGAAACCGCGCGTCGTTTCAACGTTAATAACAACATTATTAGCGCGCAGATGGATTACGCCGGTGGCGTTAAGTTCGGCATCATGCTGACTGAAATGCACGGCACACAACAAGATACGCAAGCCGCCATTGCCTGGCTGCAGGAACACCATGTAAAAGTAGAGGTACTGGGTTATGTCTGAGCCGATGATGTGGCTGCTGGTTCGTGGCGTATGGGAAACGCTGGCAATGACCTTCGTATCCGGTTTTTTTGGGTTTGTGATTGGTCTGCCGGTTGGCGTTCTGCTTTATGTCACGCGTCCGGGGCAAATTATTGCTAACGCGAAGCTGTATCGTACCGTTTCTGCGATTGTGAACATTTTCCGTTCCATCCCGTTCATTATCTTGCTGGTATGGATGATTCCATTTACCCGCGTTATTGTCGGTACATCGATTGGTTTGCAGGCAGCGATTGTTCCGTTAACCGTTGGTGCAGCACCGTTTATTGCCCGTATGGTCGAGAACGCCCTGCTGGAGATCCCAACCGGGTTAATTGAAGCTTCCCGCGCAATGGGTGCCACGCCAATGCAGATCGTCCGTAAAGTGCTGTTACCGGAAGCGTTGCCAGGTCTGGTAAATGCGGCAACTATTACCCTGATTACCCTGGTCGGTTATTCCGCGATGGGTGGTGCAGTCGGTGCCGGTGGGTTGGGTCAGATTGGCTATCAATATGGTTACATCGGCTATAACGCGACTGTCATGAACACGGTACTGGTATTGCTGGTCATTCTGGTTTATTTAATTCAGTTCGCAGGCGACCGCATCGTCCGGGCTGTCACTCGCAAGTAACGTTCAACACAACATAAATAATTGAAGAAGGAATAAGGTATGGCGTTCAAATTCAAAACCTTTGCGGCAGTGGGAGCCCTGATTGGATCACTGGCACTGGTAGGCTGCGGTCAGGATGAAAAAGATCCAAACCACATTAAAGTCGGCGTGATTGTTGGTGCCGAACAACAGGTTGCAGAAGTCGCGCAGAAAGTTGCGAAAGACAAATATGGCCTGGACGTTGAGCTGGTAACCTTCAACGACTATGTTCTGCCAAACGAAGCATTGAGCAAAGGCGATATCGACGCCAACGCCTTCCAGCACAAACCGTATCTTGATCAGCAACTGAAAGATCGTGGCTACAAACTGGTCGCAGTAGGCAACACTTTTGTTTATCCGATTGCTGGTTACTCCAAGAAAATCAAATCACTGGATGAACTGCAGGATGGTTCGCAGGTTGCCGTGCCAAACGACCCAACTAACCTTGGTCGTTCACTGCTGCTGCTGCAAAAAGTGGGCTTGATCAAACTGAAAGATGGCGTTGGCCTGCTGCCGACCGTTCTTGATGTTGTTGAGAACCCCAAAAATCTGAAAATTGTTGAGCTGGAAGCACCGCAGCTGCCTCGCTCTCTGGACGACGCGCAAATCGCTCTGGCAGTTATCAATACCACCTATGCCAGCCAGATTGGCCTGACTCCAGCGAAAGACGGTATCTTTGTCGAAGATAAAGACTCCCCGTACGTAAACCTGATCGTGACGCGTGAAGACAACAAAGACGCCGAGAACGTGAAGAAATTCGTCCAGGCCTATCAGTCTGACGAAGTTTACGAAGCAGCAAACAAAGTGTTTAACGGCGGCGCTGTTAAAGGCTGGTAATTTTTAGGCTGTTTCCACAATTTGTAATATCATTCAGGACGGGCGCTTGCCCGTCTTGTCATTTTTACAAGCTCCTGATTCAATATTGACGTTTTGATCATACATTGAGGAAATACTATGCGTGCTTTACCGATCTGTTTAGTAGCACTCATGCTAAGCGGCTGTTCCATGTTAAGCAGATCCCCTGTCGAACCCGTTCAAAGCACTGCACCCCAGCCGAAAGCGGAGCCAGCAAAACCGAAAGCGCCGCGCGCCACACCGGTCCGAATTTATACCAATGCAGAAGAATTAGTCGGCAAACCGTTCCGCGATCTCGGTGAAGTCAGTGGCGACTCTTGCCAGGCCTCTAATCAGGACTCTCCGCCAAGCATTCCAACCGCGCGTAAGCGGATGCAAATCAACGCCTCTAAAATGAAAGCCAATGCGGTATTACTGCATAGCTGCGAAGTCACCAGCGGTACGCCAGGCTGCTATCGTCAGGCTGTATGTATCGGTTCTGCGCTTAACATTACGGCGAAATGAGCAGTTTCCAGTTCGAGCAAATAGGCGTTATTCGCTCGCCCTATAAAGAAAAATTCGCCGTTCCGCGCCAGCCAGGTCTGGTAAAAAGCGCCAACGGCGAACTGCATCTCATTGCTCCCTACAACCAGGCCGACGCCGTGCGCGGCCTGGAAGCGTTCAGCCATTTATGGATCCTTTTCGTCTTTCATCAAACGATGGAAGGCGGCTGGCGCCCAACTGTGCGTCCGCCTCGTCTTGGTGGTAATGCCAGAATGGGCGTTTTCGCCACACGCTCTACTTTCCGTCCTAATCCGATTGGTATGTCGCTGGTAGAGCTGAAAGAGGTTGTTTGCCATAAAGACAGCGTGATTCTGAAGCTTGGCAGTCTGGATCTGGTCGATGGGACGCCAGTGGTGGATATCAAACCGTATCTCCCCTTTGCCGAATCGCTTCCCGATGCCAGCGCCAGCTATGCGCAAAATGCGCCAGCGGCAGAAATGGCGGTGAGCTTTACCGCAGAGGTCGAAAAGCAGCTTTTGACACTGGAGAAGCGTTATCCGCAGTTAACGCTGTTTATCCGCGAAGTACTGGCGCAGGACCCGCGCCCGGCCTATCGTAAAGGTGAGGAAACGGGCAAAACCTATGCCGTCTGGCTGCATGATTTTAACGTTCGCTGGCGCGTCACCGACGCAGGTTTTGAAGTCTTTGCGCTGGAACCGCGTTAAATTCACGCCCTTCTCTTTTGACATTTCTTTTGCACTGGTAAACTAAATCACTTTTTTTGTCCCAGGCTCGCCTTGAGCCTGTTCTACCTTCCAACTGGAACCGTAACAACATGCGTACTAGCCAATACCTGCTCTCCACTCTCAAGGAGACACCTGCCGACGCCGAGGTGATCAGCCATCAGCTGATGCTGCGCGCCGGGATGATCCGCAAGCTGGCCTCCGGGTTATATACCTGGCTGCCGACCGGCGTGCGCGTTCTGAAAAAAGTCGAAAACATCGTGCGTGAAGAGATGAACAACGCCGGTGCGATCGAGGTGTCGATGCCGGTGGTTCAGCCAGCCGATTTGTGGCAAGAGAGTGGTCGTTGGGAACAGTACGGTCCGGAACTGCTGCGTTTTGTTGACCGTGGCGAGCGTCCGTTCGTACTCGGCCCAACTCATGAAGAAGTTATCACTGACCTGATTCGTAACGAGCTTAGCTCTTACAAACAGCTGCCGCTGAACTTCTATCAGATCCAGACCAAGTTCCGCGATGAAGTGCGTCCGCGTTTCGGCGTCATGCGTTCCCGCGAATTCCTGATGAAAGATGCTTACTCTTTCCATACTTCTCAGGAATCCCTGCAGGAAACCTACGATGCAATGTATGCGGCCTACAGCAAAATCTTCAGCCGCATGGGGCTGGATTTCCGCGCCGTACAGGCCGACACCGGTTCTATCGGCGGTAGCGCCTCTCACGAATTCCAGGTGCTGGCGCAGAGCGGTGAAGACGATGTGGTCTTCTCCGACACCTCTGACTATGCAGCGAACATTGAACTGGCAGAAGCTATCGCGCCGAAAGAACCGCGCGCTGCTGCTACCCAGGAGATGACGCTGGTTGATACGCCGAACGCGAAAACCATCGCGGAACTGGTTGAACAGTTCAATCTGCCGATTGAGAAAACGGTTAAGACTCTGCTGGTTAAAGCGGTTGAAGGCAGTAGCTTCCCGCTGGTTGCGCTGCTGGTGCGCGGTGACCACGAACTGAACGAAGTTAAAGCAGAAAAACTGCCGCAGGTTGCCAGCCCGCTGACTTTTGCGACTGAAGAAGAAATTCGTGCCGTGGTTAAAGCCGGCCCGGGTTCACTGGGTCCGGTAAACATGCCGATTCCGGTAGTGATTGACCGCACCGTTGCGGCGATGAGTGATTTCGCTGCTGGTGCTAACATCGATGGTAAACACTACTTCGGTATCAACTGGGATCGCGATGTCGCTACCCCAGAAATTGCGGATATCCGTAACGTGGTGGCTGGCGATCCAAGCCCGGATGGTCAGGGTACGCTGCTGATCAAACGTGGTATCGAAGTCGGTCACATCTTCCAGCTGGGTACCAAGTACTCCGAAGCACTGAAAGCCTCCGTACAGGGTGAAGATGGCCGTAACCAAATCCTGACAATGGGTTGCTACGGTATCGGGGTAACGCGTGTGGTAGCTGCGGCGATTGAGCAGAACTACGACGAACGCGGCATCGTATGGCCTGACGCTATCGCGCCGTTCCAGGTGGCGATTCTGCCGATGAACATGCACAAATCCTTCCGCGTACAAGAGCTTGCTGAGAAACTGTACAGCGAACTGCGTGCACAAGGTATCGAAGTGCTGCTGGATGACCGCAAAGAGCGTCCGGGCGTGATGTTTGCTGATATGGAACTGATCGGTATTCCGCACACTATTGTGCTGGGCGACCGTAACCTCGACAACGACGATATCGAATATAAATATCGTCGCAACGGCGAGAAACAGTTAATTAAGACTGGTGACATTGTCGATTATCTGGTGAAACAGATTAAAGGCTGA
Source organism: Escherichia sp. E2586 (assembly GCF_005781105.1). Classification (NCBI taxonomy): domain Bacteria; kingdom Pseudomonadati; phylum Pseudomonadota; class Gammaproteobacteria; order Enterobacterales; family Enterobacteriaceae; genus Escherichia; species Escherichia sp. E2586. The sequence goes on along the minus strand of NZ_VATN01000004.1, from coordinate 428,569 downwards.
TGCCAGAAAGGGTCCTGAATTTCAGGGCCCTTTTTTACATGGATTGTATAAAATGGATAAACTAAAGGCGTACTGCCGCCAGCTTCTCCCCTGCTTTCTTTTACTTTCGGCCTGTACCGTTGATATCAGCCAGCCAGACTCCTCTGCCACAGCGGTAGATGCCGAGGCAAAAACATGGGCAGTTAAATTCCAGCATCAAAGCTCTTTCACCGAACAATCAATAAAAGAAATAACGGAACCAGATCTCAAACCCGGCGATTTGCTTTTCTCCTCAAGTCTGGGGGTAACCTCATTTGGGATCCGCGTTTTCAGCACTTCCTCTGTGAGTCACGTTGCAATCTATCTGGGTGATAATAACGTTGCAGAAGCGACAGGCGCTGGCGTCCAGATTGTTTCCCTTAAAAAAGCGATGAAGCACAGTGATAAGCTTTTCGTTTTACGAGTCCCGGACCTTACCCCGCAGCAAGCCACAGAAATCACCGCGTTCGCCAACAAAATCAAAGATAGCGGGTATAACTATCGCGGCATTGTCGAGTTCATTCCATTTATGGTGACCCGCCAGATGTGCTCACTGAATCCTTTTTCCGAGGATTTTCGCCAACAGTGCGTCAGCGGCCTGGCGAAAGCGCAGTTAAGCAGTGTGGGCGAAGGAGACAAAAAGTCGTGGTTTTGTTCGGAATTTGTCACTGATGCATTTGCCAAATCCGGGCATCCGCTTACGCTGGCGCAGTCAGGTTGGATTAGCCCTGCCGATCTGATGCATATGCGTACTGGTGATGTCTCTGCGTTTAAGCCAGAAACGCAGTTACAGTATGTTGGGCACCTGAAGCCTGGGATTTATATCAAGGCGGGTCGCTTTGTTGGGCTGACCAAGTGATAAAAGCCAGCCTCGTGTGCAAAATGCCGGATGCGGCGTGAACGCCTTATCCGGCCAACAAATCGTGCCAATTCAAAATATTGCATTATATGCTGTAGGCCTGATAAGCGCAGCGCATCAGGCATTTTTTCGTTTGTTTCTGTCTCAAGACGGGTTACAGCCCCAAACTACTGCAATCCTTGTTCGGGTAAAATTTACCCGCCGTATCGGGCGCTAATAATTTGGTCGGCGCACCGGTATCCGGATTAACCTCCAGCGTAAAGTGACCTTCAACTGACAATAACACCGGTTTTTCACTGTTACCACGAGCCGCCAGATAGCCACGCTCCAGCTCTGCGTTATTCGCCACCATAAAACGTTTTCCGGTCGCGCAATCAGTAAAAGTTGCTGCGTCTGCCATATAGAAATACATGCCACGCAGGGTCATCGGCGTCATTGGCATGCTCGATTTTGCCGGTTCCAGCGTGTAGTTGAACTGCGATTCAATCGGATTGCCTTCGCGATCGAGCATCTCCAGCGCATCCCCTTTCGCCCGATAATATGACTTTTCGCCTTTACTGTCGGTTAATACCAGCTTGTCGGCAGTTCGCGCCCATGTACCGTAAGAGGCAAAGGATGAAGGCTCTTCACGAGCGCCAAGATAGCGTTCGTTCATCACCCAGGTTCCATCTTTTTCGAGGAACAGAGAGGTTTCGATCCCTTCGCAATCGGCACACGGCAGCACGCCGCGCCAACTTTGCGGCATCGGTTTCAGTTCGGCAGCCTGCGCCGGAGAAAGCGTATCGACTTCGGCCCGATTGTTACATCCCATCAGAGTAAAGAGGCTGATTACAGCCATCGCTGTCACTATCGCTTTTCTCACCATCCATTCCTTCTTTTTACTCCCGACCGCTGCGCACTTTGCCGCGCATCGCCTTCACGCTTGATTTTTGTGCCTTCGATGCCAGCCTGCGCTCTTTTGATGCGCGGGTGGGCCGCGTGGGTCGTCGGGCTTTTTGTTCTGTTGTTAATTCTTTAATCACTGCCACCAACCGGGCCAGCGCCGCTTCGCGGTTGAGCTCCTGACTACGGTATTCCTGCGCCTTAATGACAATCACGCCATCGCTGCTGATTAAATGATGGCTGGCGGCGAGCAGGCGCTCTTTGTAATACTCTGGCAGGCTGGACGCCCGAATGTCAAAACGCAGATGAATGGCCGTTGAGGTCTTATTGACATGCTGCCCACCCGCGCCCTGTGCACGAATAGCAGTGATCTCAAGCTCGTCATCGGGGATAGCAACATGTCGGGAAATCACAATCATGAAGGTTGTTGCCAGGCGGTTAAGTTCACTTCCAGATTATTCTTATCATCCGATAACCAGATCACGCCATCCTGAATCGTTGCCTGCAGCGTCATGGTACGATCGGCAAAGGCACTCACTTTCGCCAGCTGCTCGTCGTCCAGATACCAGACGGAAAGATTGGCAAACTGCGCACATTTGCTCTGATTTTGCTGCCACCAGATTTGCGCCGCCCGACTATTATAGGCAAACAGCGCCACTTCTGCGGCCTGGGTGCAGGCTTTCTTAATCCGTCGCTCATCCGGCAGCCCCAGTTCAATCCACAAATCAATGCCCAGGTGATCGTTACGCAGCCACGCTTCCGGCTCATCATCGGCACACAAACCTCGGGTAAATTGCAGACGTTCATCAGCATATTTCAGCCACGCCAGCAGGCGCAGCATCATGCGCTCCTGGGTTTCTGAAGGATGGCGCGCCAGCGTCAGAGAGGCATCGAGAAACTGGTTGCGGTCGAGATCGGCCACATTAACCGTCGCTTTATAAATTGTCGCTTTAAGCGCCATAAGAAAACTCCTTTCGAATCAGGAGGCCATTGTAACGGAATACGTGCAGTTGCGGCGCTGATATTGCAGAAATGAGTGTGGTATAGTCACCTTGCGAAACAGAGTTTATCTTCGTAGGCTTAGACTTGCATCCACGGTTAAGTCAGAGTGCTGACAGGAGGGCATGTGGAAAAATATTGTGAGTTAATACGCAAGCGGTACGCGGAAATCGCCAGCGGAGACTTAGGATACGTTCCGGACGCGCTGGGCTGCGTTTTGAAAGTGCTGAATGAAATGGCTGCCGACGACGCCCTTTCTGAGGCTGTCAGGGAAAAAGCAGCATACGCTGCGGCAAACTTACTGGTGAGCGATTATGTCAATGAATGATACGTATCAACCAATCAATTGTGATGATTACGATAATCTTGAGCTCGCCTGCCAGCATCATTTAATGCTGACACTTGAGCTGAAAGATGGCGAAAAATTGCAGGCGAAGGCCAGCGATTTAGTCTCCCGCAAAAATGTGGAGTATCTGGTCGTCGAGGCCGCTGGCGAAATCCGCGAGCTACGTCTGGATAAAATTACCAGCTTTAGCCACCCGGAAATCGGTACGGTGGTAGTGAGCGAGTCCTGATTGACTTTCGCCGGATGCGACGTTTGATGCGTCTTATCCGGCTTTCATTTAGCTAAGCGTTTCTCTGCCAGAAAAAACTTACGCCCTTCTCACCTTCAGCCACACCTTCTTGCGTCACAAATACCCCTGCCGCCGCAATCAGCGTTTCGCCATAAAACAGCAGCGGCGTGGTGTCACGCAGCCACGGCGGTACGCCCAGCTCTTGCCAGATTTTCTTTAGCTTACGCCCGCCGTTGCGCCCGACAATATGTAGCAATCCTGGCGCTTTAAAACGCACGCTGACCGCTTCGTCTGCACGTGGAGGGCGAATTTCCCCGCCCGCAGTAAGCTGCACGCAGCCTAGCCCCGCCGGTAATTCCAGCGGCTGTTGCCACGCCTGCCACGGTACAATGGTTTCGCTTTGCCCGGCGACGGATTTAATCCACCACAATTGCGACTGATAGCGGCGGATTTCAAACGCGCCAAAACGTAAACAGGGGGAAGCATCTTCCCGCGCCAGCGCCACTTCCTGCCAGATCCGCACCAGCGCGTCGCGGGAAGGCATTGGGGCATTCAGCCCTGCCAGCCAGCGGCGGATGATCGCGGCGCGACGGGCATCACTCATCGCCAGCATTGGCGCAATCTGCAGCGTCCTTTGCGGCGTTTGGCAGTGAGCTAAATCATCCGCCAGCAGTTCATCCAGCAGGCTCTCTTGTTCGGCGCAAAGTGCGGCACTTCGGGCCGTCGCTTCGGCAAAATGTGGCCAACGCTGCTGCAATAACGGCACCACGCGCAGGCGCAGGAAGTTACGATCATAGGAATCGTCCTGATTACTTTCGTCTTCAATCCAGCGTAAACCATGCGCCAATGCCCACTGCGCCAGTTCTCCCCGCGTACGGGCGAGCAACGGACGGATAAGCCGCGTTCCGGCAAACTCCGAGACTTCCCCCATAGCCGAAAGCCCGGCGGGGCCGCTTCCGCGTTTTAGCGCCAGCAGAAAGGTTTCACATTGATCGTCAAGATGTTGCGCTGTGACCAGCACTTCGCCAGGTAACAAGGTGCGGGCAAATGCCTGATAACGCGCCTGCCGCGCCTGGGCCTCAATGCCTAACCCCTCTTGCGCAAGCTGCACACGCTCGACCACCAGCGGCACCTGCCACTGCTGGCAGATGTTTTCGCAATGCGTAACCCAGGCATCAGCATTGGCACTTAACCCATGATGCACATGGATAGCGCGCAAAGCGACGCCCGGATTTTCCGCCCGCCACTGCACCAGTTGATGCAGCAGAACGGTAGAGTCAAGCCCGCCGCTAAAGGCCGCCAGAATCTGGCGTGAGGTGAGAAATTGTGTATTCAGTGTGAGTGTCATGATAGCGCGATTTTACAGTAGCGATGCCCGGCACGTTACCGGGCAAATGCAGTAATGACAAGCCTTACTGCTCATACAGTTCCAGCGGCAGTCCGTCAGGGTCGTTAAAGAACGTGAAGCGTTTTTGCGTGTATGGATCGACACGTATCGCTTCACATTTCACGTTATTGCTTTCCAGGTGCGCCACTGCCGTATCGATATCATCAACGCTAAAAGCCAGATGGCGCAGGCCGCAGGCTTCCGGTCGACTGGGTCGTTGCGGCGGAAACGGAAATGAGAAAAGCTCAATCACGTACTGCCCGTTAAGTGCCAAATCCCCTTTCCACGAATCTCGCGCTTCACGATAGACTTCGCTTTGCAACGTGAAGCCGAGAATGTCGCAGTAAAAAGCTTTGCTCACCGCATAATCCGTCGCAATAATCGCAATATGGTGAACCTGTTTTAACCCCAACATAGAATCTCCTGCATTGATATGATACGCACGTGCATCGCTATATATTGATAATACGCACAAATTACAGGAAAGATGAATCAGACATTTACACTGACTTTAAAACAACATCTCAAACGCCTGTAATAGCGGTTGAGATGCGGTTTGGTGAAGCGCTTTGCGGGAGATTACTCTGCGCTATTCTTGCTAACACTCTCGGCAATGCGGCGCAAATATTCGTTATTCTTAAACGCTATCATAATTAATTCGAAAGTCATACGACAGCTTATAAGACCAATGACGGTATAAGCTACCCCTAAGATAATGTTTCCGCTAAATATGGAGAAGACGCCGCCTATCAGTGTCAGCACCATAGCCAGCCAGTAAAAAAACACCAGAACACGCGGCATAAGAAGATGATCAAATCCTAAAATTGCTTTCATATTTTATCCTTAAAAATTCTATAAGATTGATAAATTTATATTATTTTTGACCACTGTGTATATTGGTATATGCCTCCGAAATCGGAGTTATCAACAGGAGTTCAAGAATTTTATGGCAGGAGAAAACGAAAGTAAGATTATCTAAATGTAATTTATAATATGACTAAATAAACTACATAGAAAAAAAGGCCACCGAAGTGACCCTTTTTCAGAACTTTTGCGAATTACGCGTAGCCGTAGCTCATCAGGCGCTGATAACGACGATTTTTTAAATCTTCAGTGCTTAACACGTCGAGATCGGCCAGATCCGCCAGCAGTTGCGCTTTCAAAGACGCCGCCATCGCTTCCGGGTTACGGTGAGCGCCGCCCAGCGGTTCCGGGATGATGGAGTCGATCAGTTTCAGTTCTTTCAAACGCGGAGCGATGATACCCATCGCTTCAGCCGCCAGCGGCGCTTTGTCGGCGCTCTTCCACAGAATGGACGCACAACCTTCCGGCGAGATAACGGAATAGGTGCTGTATTGCAGCATATTCACTTTATCGCCCACGCCAATCGCCAGCGCGCCGCCAGAACCACCTTCACCGATAACGGTACAAATAGTCGGTACACTAAGGCGAGACATTTCACGCAGGTTGCGCGCGATGGCTTCAGACTGACCGCGTTCTTCTGCGCCCACGCCCGGATAAGCTCCAGGAGTGTCGATAAAGGTGATGATTGGCATCTTAAAGCGTTCAGCCATTTGCATCAGACGCAGAGCTTTGCGGTAACCTTCTGGTGCTGGCATACCAAAGTTACGGCGAATTTTTTCTTTGGTTTCACGACCTTTCTGATGACCAATGATCATCACCGGACGACCGTCAAGACGTGCGATACCACCGACGATAGCTTTGTCATCTGCATACGCACGATCACCAGCCAGTTCGTCAAATTCATCAAATGCCAGGCGAACGTAATCCAGGGTATAAGGGCGCTGTGGATGGCGTGCCAGTTGGGCAATCTGCCATGCGCCGAGATCGGCGAAGATTTTACGTGTCAGTTCTACGCTTTTTTCACGCAGACGATGCACTTCTTCATCGATGTTAATATCCAGTTTCTCGTCCTGACGGCTAACCGCAGTCAGAGAATCGATTTTCGCTTCCAGCTCTGCAATCGGCTGTTCAAAATCAAGGAAATTCAGACTCATAGTATTCCTGTATTAGTCAAACTCCAGTTCCACCTGCTCCGAACCAATGAGGCCACGGAGATCGTTTAACAAACGATCGCTCGGAGAGACACGCCACGTCGCGCCAAAACGCAACCGCGCGCGTGCATCCGCCCTCTGATAGTAGAGATGTACTGGAATTGTCCCAGAGCGGTGGGGTTCCAGAGACTGACGGAGTCGGTTTAAAAGCTGGTCATCAATTTGCCTGTCCGTCAGCGAGATAGCAAGCCCGCGAGCATATTTTTCCCGGGCTTCGTCAATATCCATCACTTCGCGAGCGGTCATTTTAAGCCCACCGCTGAAGTCATCAAAGCTGACCTGTCCGCTGACGATAAGTATGCGGTCTTTTTCCAGCAATTGCTGGTATTTATCCAGGGCGTCTGTAAACAACATCACTTCCAGGCGCCCGGAACGGTCATCCAGCGTGCAGATACCGATACGATTGCCGCGCTTGGTGACCATAACCCGCGCGGCAACAACGAGCCCCGCAGCCGTGGTGACTTTACCACGTTCTGTCGGGTGCATGTCTTTCAGCCTTACGCCTCCGACATAACGCTCAATCTCTTTTAAATACTGATTGATGGGGTGGCCCGTCAGGTACAGCCCCAACGTTTCACGTTCCCCATCTAACACCACCTGCTCCGGCCACGGCTGGCAGCTGGCGTAGGATTGTTCAATTTGTTCCGGCTCTTCGGCCAGCACGCCGAACATATCGGCCTGACCGATGGCTTCCGCTTTCGCGTGTTGATCTGCCGCTTTTAACGCATCGCCCAGCGAGTTCATCAGCGCCGCGCGGTGTGGACCCAGACGGTCAAACGCCCCGGACATGATCAGTTTTTCCAGCACTCGCCGGTTTAACTTTTTGGTGTCGGTACGAGCGCAGAGATCAAACAGTTCGCGGAAATAGCCGCCTTTATTTCGGGCTTCGATGATGGCCTCAATCGGACCTTCACCTACCCCTTTGATCGCGCCAATACCATACACGATTTCGCCGTCGTCGTTGACGTGGAAATGGTAAAGACCGGAGTTTATATCTGGTGGCAGGATTTTCAGCCCCATCCGCCAGCACTCATCCACCAGGCCCACCACCTTCTCGGTATTATCCATATCGGCGGTCATTACCGCCGCCATAAACTCCGCCGGATAGTGCGCTTTCAGCCATAACGTTTGATATGACACCAAAGCATAGGCCGCAGAGTGCGATTTGTTAAATCCGTAACCGGCGAATTTTTCCACCAGATCGAAGATTTTCATCGCCAGTTCGGCGTTGATCCCGTTCTTTTCTGCACCTTCAGCAAATACAGAACGCTGCTTAGCCATCTCTTCCGGCTTTTTCTTACCCATCGCACGACGCAGCATATCCGCGCCACCGAGGGTATAACCAGAAAGCACCTGGGCAATCTGCATGACCTGTTCCTGATACAGGATGATGCCGTAGGTTGGCTCCAGTACCGGTTTCAGGCTTTCATGCTGCCACTGCACGTCCGGGTAGGAAATCTCTTCGCGACCATGTTTACGGTCGATAAAGTTATCCACCATCCCTGATTGCAACGGGCCGGGGCGGAACAGTGCCACCAGTGCGATCATATCTTCGAAGCAGTCAGGTTGCAGACGCTTGATCAGGTCCTTCATGCCGCGCGATTCAAGCTGGAATACCGCCGTGGTTTCCGAGCGTTGCAGCATGTCGAAGCTTTTCTTATCATCCAGCGGGATCGCGGCGATATCCAGCGGCGGCTCGCCATTCTTCGCTCGCCGCTTGTTGATCATCTCCAGCGCCCAGTTGATGATGGTGAGCGTACGCAGGCCGAGGAAGTCGAACTTCACCAGCCCGGCGTATTCAACGTCGCTTTTATCAAACTGGGTGACCGGATGTTTGCCCTCTTCATCGCAATAAAGTGGCGCAAAATCAGTAATTTTTGTCGGCGCGATAACCACCCCACCGGCGTGCTTACCGGCGTTACGGGTGACCCCTTCCAGTTTGCGCGCCATGTCGATCAGCGCCTTAACTTCTTCATCCGCTTCGTAGATTTCCGGCAGCTGTGGCTCAGCTTCAAACGCTTTTGCCAGCGTCATCCCCGGATCGGGCGGGATCAGTTTCGAGATACGGTCGACAAAGCCGTACGGATGCCCCAGCACGCGGCCTACGTCGCGGATCACCGCTTTCGCCGCCATCGTACCGAAGGTGATGATCTGCGATACCGCATCACGACCGTACATGTCTGCCACGTGTTCGATCACCTGATCGCGTTTCTCCATACAGAAGTCAACGTCAAAGTCAGGCATGGAGACACGTTCCGGGTTAAGGAAACGTTCGAACAGCAGGTCAAATTCCAGCGGATCGAGGTCGGTGATTTTCAGCGCGTAGGCCACCAGTGACCCTGCACCGGATCCACGGCCCGGCCCTACCGGTACGCCGTTATCTTTCGACCACTGGATAAATTCCATAACGATGAGGAAGTAGCCCGGGAAGCCCATCTGGTTGATAACCTGAAGTTCAGTCTCCAGACGCTCGTCATATTCCGGGCGGCGCTTAACACGTTCTTCTTCATCAGGGAATAAAAATGCCAGACGCTCTTCCAGCCCCTCTTTTGCACGCTTGACCAGATAATCTTCAGTACTCATGTCCCCGGTCGGGAACTGCGGCAGGAAGTATTCACCAAGACGCACAGTCACGTTACAACGTTTGGCGATCTCAACGGTGTTGGCAAGGGCTTCGGGGATGTCTGCAAACAGCTCGCACATCTCCTCTTCGCTACGCATATATTGCTGCGGCGAATAGTTACGCGGGCGTTTAGGATCGTCGAGGGTAAAGCCGTCGTGGATCGCGACGCGGATTTCGTGTGCATCAAAGTCGCTGCTGTCGATAAAGCGCACGTCGTTGGTCGCCACGACGGGCAAACCGCGCGCTTCCGCCAGTTCCACCGCCGCGTGCAAATAGCTTTCTTCGTCCGGTCTGCCAGTGCGAATCAGTTCGAGAAAATAGCGATCCGGGAAGTGTTCTTCATAAAACGCGACACACTCGTCCACCAGTGCGCTGTTACCACGCAAAAGACTGCGTCCGACGTCGCCCATGCGCCCGCCGGAAAGAAGGATCAACCCTTCGTTTAATTCGATAAGCCAGTCGCGATCGATGATCGGTCCGGCGGCACCGTAACCGCGCTGATACGCTTTTGAGATCAGCAACGTCAGATTCTGATAGCCGGTATTGTTCGCCGCCAGCACAGTCAGGTGGGTTAACTCATCACCCAATAAGTCGCACTGGACATTAAAATCCGCCCCGACGATGGGCTTAATCCCTGCGCCATGTCCCGCTCCGTAGAACTTCACCAGACCGCAAAGGTTGGTGAAATCGGTGATCGCCAGCGCAGGCATACCCAACGCCGCTGCCTTTTTTACCAGCGGCGCGGTTTTGGCCAGGCCATCGATCATCGAGTAGTCGCTGTGCACCCGCAGGTGTACGAAACGTGGTTCAGACATCTTCAGATTCCGGTTTACTTAATCTCGACACAAGAATCAGGACGCAAGTCCCAGTGCGCGTTTGACAGGCCCAAAGCTGCGACGATGATGTTCAGTCGCGCCATATTCAGCCAGTTTTTCCAGATGAAAAGCGGTTGGATACCCTTTGTGTTGGGCAAAGCCATATTGTGGATAAACGATGTCCAGCGCCGCCATTTCAGCGTCGCGCGTCACTTTCGCCAGGATAGACGCAGCACTGATTTCCGGTACGCGGCTATCGCCTTTAACTACAGCCATCGACGGCATCGGTAATTTCGGGCAGCGGTTACCATCAACCAACACATATTCCGGCGCAATATGCAGCCCAGCGACGGCACGCTGCATCGCCAGCATGGTCGCGTGTAAAATATTCAGTTCGTCGATTTCATGAGGTTCCGCACGGCCCAGGCTCCAGCTTAACGCTTTCTCTTTGATCTCTTCACAGAGCGCAAGACGACGTTTTTCACTTAGCTTTTTGGAATCATTCAACCCGACAATCGGGCGCGCCGGATCGAGGATCACGGCAGCGGTAACGACCGCGCCAACCAACGGCCCGCGCCCAACTTCATCCACACCTGCAACCAGATTCGTGTGCGGATAGACAAATTCGATCATTGTGCTAACTCCAGAACGGCTTGTGCCGCCTGCTCATCGGCATTGCAGCGGATCTGCTGATGCAACTCGCGGAAGGTGTCGTGCATCGCGTGGCTGGTTTTCCCGTTCGCCAACAGCGGTAACAGCGACTCAGCCAGTTTTTGCGGCTCACACTCTTCCTGCAATAATTCTTTAACTAACTCTCTGCCCGCCAGCAGGTTTGGCAGCGAGACATAATCGGTTTTCACCAGCCGCTTCGCCAACCAGAAGGTGAAAGGCTTCATGCGATACCCCACCACCATCGGGCATTTCGCCAGCATGCACTCCAGTGCAGCCGTACCCGATGCCAATAGCGCCGCATCGCTGGCGACCATCGCCTCACGGCCCATTCCATCCAGCATATGAACCGACAGGTCTGGCGCGACTTCAGCTTTGATGCGTTCAAACTGCTCACGGCGTTTGGCATTTACCAGCGGCACCACGATCTCCAGATCAGGGTACGTCTGGCGCAAAAGCTGGGCAGTTTTCAGGAAATCGGCGCTAAGCATCTCAACTTCCGCGCCACGACTTCCCGGCAACAATGCCAGACAGTGGGCATCGTGAGGGATCCCCAGCACATCACGCGCGGCGTTTTTATCTGGATCTAACGGCATGGCATCAGCCATGGTGTGACCGATAAAACGGCACGGCACGTTATATTTGTCATAAAACGCTTTTTCGAAAGGCAGAAATGCGAGCACCAGATCGGTGGCTCTGCCTATTTTGAAAACGCGTTTCTGTCGCCACGCCCAGACAGACGGACTGACATAATGAATGGTTTTGATACCCTGCTTTTTAAGGTTACCTTCAAGGGTAATATTGAAGTCAGGCGCATCAATACCGACAAAAACATCTGGCTTCAGTTCGCCAAAACGCTTTGTCAGATCGGCACGAATATGCAGTAAGCGACGCAGACGCCCGAGCACTTCAACAATGCCCATCACCGCCAGCTCTTCCATTTCGTACCAGGCTTCGCAACCTTCGGCTTGCATTCGTGGCCCGGCAACACCAACAAAGCGGGCATTGGGCACACGTTCTTTCAGAGCACGGATTAAACCGGCCCCCAGGATATCGCCGGAGGTTTCTCCGGCGACCAGGGCAATCGTTAATGGACGCTGTTCAGTCATTAACGAATCAGACCGCGCGTTGAGCGTGCAAAGAAATCGGTAAACGCTTTCACTTCCGGATATGTTTCCGCCAGTTCAGCAATTTCCGGTTTCACTTCATCGAGCGTTTTACCGCTGCGATAAATCAGCTTATACGCATTGCGGATAGCGGTAATCGCCTCACGGCTGAATCCGCGGCGCTTCAGCCCTTCGATATTGACACCGAACGGTGTTGCATGGTTACCCTGCGCAATGACATAAGGAGGGACGTCCTGCGCCACACCAGAGCAACCGCCTACCATCACGTGCGCACCAATGATGCAGAACTGATGGACTGCGGTCATGCCGCCGATGATCGCGAAGTCGTCTACCGATACGTGACCCGCCAGCGTTGCGTTGTTGGCGAGAATGCAGCGGTTACCTACCGTACAATCGTGCGCAATGTGCGCGTTGATCATCAGTAAGTTGTCGCTGCCCACCTTCGTCAATCCACCGCCCTGGACCGTGCCACGATGAATGGTGACGCTTTCGCGAATGCGGTTACGATCGCCGATTTCCACGCGGGTCGGTTCGCCAGCATATTTCAGATCCTGGTTAACTTCACCGATGGAGGCGAACTGATAAATCTCATTGTCGCGGCCAATTTTAGTATGACCATTCACGACAACGTGAGATTTCAGTACGGTACCCTCACCAATTTCGACATGGGGTCCAACGATACAAAAAGGACCAATGTGGGCGTTAGCGCCAATCGACGCGCCCTCTTCCACAATGGCAGTTGGATGCACAAAGGCGGATTTATCAATCACGTATCAGGCCTCCCGGCTACGAGCACACATCATCGTTGCTTCGCAAACTACTTTACCGTCGACCAGAGCAACCCCTTTAAAACGGGTCAGGCCGCGGCGCGTTTTTTCGAAAGTGACTTCCATGATCATTTGATCGCCTGGCACGACCGGGCGCTTGAAGCGCGCTTCGTCAATACCGGCGAAGTAGTACAGCTCACCCGGTTCCAGTTTTCCTACGCTTTTAAACGCCAGAATACCTGTTGCCTGTGCCATAGCTTCCAGAATCAGCACACCCGGGAAAATCGGTTTTCCAGGGAAATGGCCCTGGAAGAATGGCTCATTGACAGAGACATTTTTTACTGCGCGCAGAAAACGACCTTCTTCAAAATCCAGCACGCGATCCACCAGTAAGAACGGGAAACGGTGCGGCAGAAGTTCTAAAATCTCTTCAATCTGCAGAGTATGAGTGTTAGTAGTCAAGATACTCTTCCTGTCAAAATATAAGAAACGACAATAATAACACGGCCTGCCGCAATCGTAAGAATGAGACAGGCCGTAAAGTTTGGCGAACAAAAGATGGAACGTTAGTCTTGTTGATTAACCTTGCGCTCAAGCGACTTCAGACGCTTGCTCATGTCATCAATGTTCATCACCAGTGCAGCGGTTTTGCGCCAGACTTTGTTGGGTTGCAGCGGAATGCCTGAGGAATAGACGCCTGGTTCAGTGATGGGACGCATCACCATACCCATGCCCGTAACCGTCACTTTATCGCATATTTCCATATGCCCGTTGATTACGCTGGCACCGCCGATCATGCAGTAACGACCAATTTTCAGGCTGCCCGCCATAATGACGCCACCGGCAACCGCTGTATTGTCGCCAATCACGACGTTATGTGCAATCTGGCACTGGTTATCAATGATCACGCCATTGCCAATAACGGTGTCGTCCAGCGCACCGCGATCGATGGTGGTACATGCGCCGATCTCCACGCGATCGCCAATAATTACGCGACCAATCTGCGGGATCTTCACCCAGTTACCACGATCGTTGGCATAGCCAAAGCCGTCTGCGCCTACCACAGTTCCGGATTGGATCAGGCAATTCTGACCAATCTGGATCTCATGGTAAATCGTCACGTTCGCCCAAAGACGCGAACCTGCACCGATTTTGCTGTTTTTACCAACGAAGCAACCGGCGCCGATAACCACGTTATCGCCCAGTTCAACGCCGGACTCAATCACCGCGTTAGCGCCAATTGATACGTTGTTACCCAGCTTCGCCGTCGCGTCGATCACTGCACTCGGTGCAATGTTTTGCGCGGGCTGTGGCGTGGTATCTAAAATTTGCGCCATGCGCGCGTAAGTCAGGTAGGGATTCTTCACTACCAGCGCGGCACTTTTCGCGAAAGGGAGATCGTCCTGAGTCATGACAACCGCGGACGCCTGGCACAAGCCTAAATATTCACGGTATTTAGGGTTAACCATGAACGTGATGTGACCTGTTTGTGCAGATTGCATGGACGCAACGCCGGTGATGACGATATCGCCATCACCGTGTAGTTCTGCATCCAACTGCTGCGCTAAATCAGCCAGTCGAATTGAAGGCATTACTTATTTAACCTGTTTCAGTACGTCAGCAGTGATGTCTTTTACATCGCTGCTGTTGTAAGCAACGGCGTTTGCGTCAACAACCAGATCGATGCTCTGGCTGCTGGCAACGGATTTCACAGCAGTCTGGATACGAGTAACCAGTTTACCGCGTTCTTCGTTGGAACGACGTGCACGATCCTGCTCAAAAGCCTGCGCTTTCTGAGCAAAAGTCTGGCGCTGAGCCATCACGTCTTTTTCCAGCTTAGTGCGATCGCTGCCGGCTTTCATGGACTGCAGCTTTTTCATTTTAGCTTGCAGATCAGTTTCCATACGCTGCAGTTCGCTGGCACGGCCTTTGAACTCATTTTCCAGCGTGTTAGAAACACCGGTTTTCTGTGCTACCTGCTGAAACAGGCTGCCCATATTGACGATTGCAATTTTGTCAGCCGCCTGAGCAGAAGTTGCCAGTGCTAAACCGAGACCTGCCGCTAATAACCACTTTTTCACAATAAACTCCTTACCATCCCATTTGCACCGGAAGGTGCAGTTCTTTGCGTGGCCCGGCGATCTTATCGAGATCGCCTAAAGTCATCGCTACACTACCACTACATTCCTTTGTGGAGAACACTTACCAGGTTTTACCAATGTTAAACTGGAACTGTTCAGCCTTGTCTCCATCGTACTTTTTGAACGGCTGGGCGTAGGAGAACACCAACGGCCCCAATGGGGACATCCATTGTAATGCGATACCCGCAGACATACGGATATTGCTTGGATCACTATAGTCCGGATATCCAGAGTACTGACTTGAATCCCAGTTAGTATCCCAAACGGTACCCATATCCCAGAAGAAGGAGGTACGGACCGAGTTGGCATACTTATCGCTAATGAACGGCGTCGGAGTGATGAGTTCCAGGCTGGCAACCGCCATAGCGTTCCCCCCGATTGCATCATCCGATTTACACAGGTCGGTTGCACCGTCCTGAGTTGCACATTCATAATCGTAGTCCGGATTATAATCACTGGCCTGATGCGGGAAGTAAACCGCTTTCGGACCGATGGTATTGGACTGGAAGCCACGCACGGTGCTGGAACCACCTGCATAGAAGTTTTCATAGAACGGCATTTCTTTGCCGCCTAAACCATCACCGTAGCCCCAACGAGTACGACCCAGAACAACCCATTTGTGATCGTCGTCGATCGGCACATAGGTCGCCGTGTCTAACGTCACTTTATAGTATTCGTTATCCGATCCCGGAATGGTCACTTTACCGGTCAGGTTGACACGGGAACCATCCGTCGGGAAGTAACCACGGTCGAGCTTGTTATAGGTCCAACCATAGTTAAACGTGAAGTCGTCCGTTTTGAAGCTGTTATCCTGATCAGAGGTGTTTGGATGCTCACCCATAGAGTAGAGATAACGCCACATCGCAACCTGCGGCTGCATGTTGGACAGGGAGTTATGGACATAACCCAAACCCGCACGTAGCGAGTTATATTCGTTGATCGGGAAGCCCAACGTCACGTCTGTACCATAACTCTTGTTGGTATAGTCGGACAGGTCAGCGTCATCTGCCTGGAAGTCATTATAGAAGACACGACCGCCAAGGCTTACACCATCTACAGTGAAGTACGGGTTGGTTACCGACAATTCAGCATAGGTCTGGTAATCGTTTTTGGTCCCGTTGATACCAACAGCATAACCGGTACCTAACCAGTTATCCTGCTGCACGCCAGCCTGGAAGCTCACACCACTTTCAGTACCGTAACCGATACCAAAGTTGAAGCTACCGGTGTTGCGCTCTTTTACCTTGTAGACCACGTCAACCTGGTCCGGGCTACCCGGAACACGTTGGGTATCGGTATCAACCGTTTCAAAGAAGCCCAGACGATTCAGACGTTCTTTACCCTGATCGACCAGATCGCTGCCTAACCAGGCACCTTCCATCTGGCGCATTTCGCGGCGCAGGACGGCATCTTTCGAGGTGTCGTTACCTTCAAAACGGATCTTACGTACGTAGAAACGGTTACCCGCATCAACGTTCACACGTAATTTAACGGTTTTGTCGGCGTCGTTGATTTCAGGCATCGACTGCACGCGCGGATAGGCATAACCGTAGCGACCGAGAAGTTTTTTAATGTCATCTTCCATTTTGGTCACTTTGGTGCCGTTATACAGCTCACCCGGCTCGATCTTAGTCAACTGTTCGATTTCCGCAGAGTGCCCGGCAAGGTTACCGCTCACTTCAACGCCAGAGAGTTTGTACTGATCGCCTTCGGTGATGTTTACCGTGACGTAGATACCTTTTTTATCTGGAGTCAGACTGACCTGAGTAGAGTCGATGTTGAAACGGGCATAACCGCGATCCAGATAGTAGCTGCGCAGGGTTTCAAGGTCGCCCGCCAGTTTCTGTTTCTGGTATTTACGATCGCCTACCACGTTCCACCACGGCACTTCGTCACGCAGCTGGAAATGAGAGATCAGTTCGTCGGTGGTGAAAGCATGGTTACCAACAATGTTGATTTGCTGGATTTCAGCTGACACACCTTCCTGGAACACCAGTTTTAGGTCAACACGGTTACGCGGCAGTGGGGTCACGACAGCTTTTACGCTGGCGCTGTATTTACCGACGCTGTAGTAGAAGTCTTCCAAACCTTTCTCGATATCGGCAATGGTGGTGCGATCGAGGGATTCCCCCACTCGCACGCCAGAAGCCTCGAGGTTTTGCTTCAGCATGTCATCTTTCACCGATTTGTTACCGGAGAAAGTGATGCTGGCAATGGTCGGACGTTCTTTTACCTGAACCAGAAGGGTATCACCATCACGAAGGACGCGAACATCCTCAAAGTTGCCGGTAGCAAACAGAGCGCGAATGGTATTACTGATATCTTCATCATTAACCGTGTCGCCTGTGCGCACCGGCATACTGAGGAGGGCCGCACCAACGGCGACACGCTGAAGGCCTTCGAAATGAATGTCTTTCACTACGAACCCTTCAGCACCGTATACGGTGGCGCTGCTAAACAGCAGCGACGCTATGAGCAACTTTTTCATCGCCATCGTTATTATGCGTTCTTCCTAACTAACTCTCATAACCGAGAGAAATCATTGAAAAGTGCAAGCCCCATTAACAGCACCAGCAGAATCGAGCCAATGCGATAACAAAAGTCTTGAACCCGCTCGGATACCGGTCCGCCCTTGATCTTTTCGATCGCAAGGAACAGCAGATGCCCCCCGTCAAGTACGGGCAACGGAAACAGGTTAATTATCCCTAAGTTCACGCTAATAAGCGCAAGGAACGGCAGGTAATAAACAACCCCGAGTTCCGCTGTCATCCCAGCCCCCTTGGCGATAGAGATCGGCCCACTGAGGTTGTTCAGTTTCACATCACCGGTGATCAATTTCCCCAGCATACTGACCGTCAGCTTCATCAATTGCCACGTTTTGTCCGTGGCCTCAACGATGGCGTTGAACGGTCCATACTGGCGTACAACTTTATACTCGTCTGGCAAAGGAATGACTTTCGGCTCAATGCCGGCAAAACCAATCGCTTTACCCTTACCCGGTTTGCTCTCCGGGATTAATGTCAAAGACAAGGGACTCCCCTGTCTTTCGATATCTAACGCTAATGGTTTATCCGGGTTATCCCGGACAAGCATCACAAACGTCAGCCATTGCGTTAATGGCTGACCATCGACTTTAACGATCCTGTCGCCTGCTTGCAAACCCGCCTTACTTGCCGCTGAGTTTGGTGACACATTTTCCAGTACAGGTTCAATTTGCGGACCACGAGGGCGAATTCCCAAAGAAGATACCGGATCTTCCTTATCAGGCTCAAACGCCCAGTTTCGCAAATCAAGCTTTACATCTCGTCGTTGATCGCTGCCAAAAGGTGCCACCGTAAGGGTGGTGCTTTCGTCGCCGATTTTGTCAACCAGTTGTAAGCGCACGGCATCCCAATCAGGCGTTTCGATACCATCTACAGCTTTTAGTTCCGTGCCAGGTACAATTTGTGCTTGTCCGGCAATCGAGTTGGCTGATATTTCACCAACAACAGGACGAACGCCGGGAACACCAATGATAAAAACCAGCCAGTAAGCAAAGATAGCAAAAATGAAGTTTGCAACCGGACCTGCGGCGATTATCGCTGCACGCTGGCCAACAGTTTTATTGTTGAAGGCATGGTGGCGAAGTTCCGGAACAACCGGTTCTGCGCGTTCATCCAGCATTTTGACATAACCGCCCAGGGGGATCAGGGCGATGACATATTCGGTGCCGAGTTTGTCAGTGCGGCGCCAGAGCGCCTTACCAAAACCTATTGAGAAACGCTCAACGCGAACACCACTGCGCCGGGCAACCCAGAAATGACCAAATTCATGCACGGTGATAAGCACACCCAGTGCAACAATGAACGAAGCCAAATCCCAGAGAAAACTCAGCATAATACCTTCCGTTAAAGCGTCCTGAATACCAGCAACAACAGGCAAGCAAAGACCGGCACCGCAGCCGTCAGGCTATCAATACGATCTAAAATACCACCGTGTCCTGGAATTAAATGACCGCTGTCCTTAATTCCTGCTTCGCGCTTAAACATGCTCTCAGTTAAGTCGCCGAGCACAGAAGCTAACGCTGCGACAATGGAGCAAATGAGTAAGGTGACGGGTGCGACGTCGAGATTCGCCCACATACCATAACCCCATGAGATTACTGCTGCGGTCGCGAGTCCGCCAATAAAACCTTGCCAGGTTTTACCCGGAGAAACCTTCGGCGCCAGCTTATGTTTGCCAAATAATTTGCCAAACATATATGCCCCTGAGTCAGCTCCCCAGACCAGGATCATGACATAGAGCAGCCATATCGCGCCACTGTAATGATTCTCGTCATAGTGCCAGGCACGTAACGTCAGCATGCCCCAAAAGAAAGGCACAATGGTTAATACACCGAAAATAATGCGTAACGTTTTAGAGTTGCGCCAGATTGCCGCCGAACCGGGGTAAAATAGCACCAATAATAACGCAACACCCCACCAACCAAGCGAAGCCCAAAGTGAGACTTCAACCAGTGGTTGATGAATATTCCGATGATATTCCGGCAATAGAAAAAGCATCAGCGCCAGCAATAACCCGCACAGCACCGCCAGCCATACCCGCTGCGAGCGAGTGGTAAAACCGCTAAGCTGTCCCCATTCCCACGCCGCCAGCATACAAACTACCAGCGTTACAATGGCGAACCCCACCGGCGGCAACAAAAACAGCGCCGCGATGACTACGGGTATTAAAACAAAAGCAGATATCAGGCGATACTTCAGCAAAAGCGACCCCCATCAGGCTGTTTCATCACCGGGCTCGGTGCCGCCGAAACGACGCTCACGATTAGCAAAGGCATTTAACGCCCCTTCAAAGTCTTGTTCATCGAAATCGGGCCAAAGAACATCTGTAAAGTAAAGTTCGGCATAGGCAATTTGCCAAAGCAAAAAGTTACTAATGCGATGCTCCCCCCCAGTCCTAATTACTAAATCTACAGGGGCCAGTTCATGCATACAGACATGCTGGTTAAGCATCTCTTCATCTATCTGATCCGGTTGCAGGTTTCCTTGCTGCACCTTTTCAGCCAGTTGCCTGACTCCCTGGGCAATATCCCAACGTCCACCGTAGTTCGCCGCAATATTTAGCGTCAGACCGGTATTCCCGGCAGTTAACGCTTCAGATTTACGAATACGTTCTTGCAAACGCGAGTTAAAGCGACTGGTATCGCCAATAATACGCAGACGCACGTTATGTCGGTGCAGGCTTTTTACTTCGCTATCAAGCGCCCACACAAACAGTTCCATTAACGCACTGACTTCCTGCGCTGGTCGGTTCCAGTTTTCACTACTAAAGGCATACAGCGTTAACGCCTCAATACCGTTGTTGGCCGCAAAAGAGACAGCCCGGCGGACGGATTTTGCCCCGGCTTTATGCCCAAAGGCACGAATCTTCCCTTGCTTTTTTGCCCAGCGACCATTGCCGTCCATAATGATCGCAACATGGCGACAGCCATGTGCTGGCAATTTTTCGCTAAGTGGTTGAGTAGCAGACAACATCACGCGTTTTTTATTCCCTGATAGGGTTTACGGTACTCAGGAATACTGAAGCCTATACAAAAAAAAGCCGTGTAAAACCACGGCATATCTGACCTTACAAAGCCAACTACTGACGATCAGATGGCGCAGACTATATCACTGAAGCCCTACGCTAACAAATAGCACGACTCTCTGTAGCCGGATTATCCTCAGCTTGCGAGACGCATCACCTCTTTTCTGGCGACCTCACGCGCATTGGCATCAACAGACAACACATCGTCCACACATTGTGGTTCGCGCATATCCATTTTTTCCAGCACGGATAAATTCAACGCGGCGATATCCGTAAAGCGGATTTGTTGCGCAAGAAAGGCTGCAACAGTGATTTCGTTTGCAGCATTCAATGCGGTCGTCGCTGCCTGGCCCTGTTCGAACGCCTTCATCGCCAGTTTCAGGCATGGATAACGCTCATAATCTGGTGCGGCAAATGTCAACGCACTTAGTTTGCAAAAATCGAGCGGCTTCACGCCAGAGTTCACGCGATTCGGCCATGCCATGGTGTGGGCAATTGGCGTACGCATGTCGGGTTCGCCCAGTTGCGCCAGAACGCTGCCGTCCTGATAACGCACCATCGAGTGAATCACTGACTGCGGGTGAATTAGCACTTCCATCTGGCTGGCGCTGGCGTTAAACAACCAGCGAGCTTCAATGTATTCCAGACCTTTGTTCATCATGGTAGCCGAATCGACAGAAATTTTACGTCCCATCGACCAGTTCGGATGACGGCATGCTTGATCGGGCGTCATTGTTGCCAAATCGCGCAAGGGCGTCTCACGGAAAGGGCCACCAGACCCGGTAAGTAAAATGGACACCACGCCATTTTGCTCAAGGTCAGCGTATCCCAGATTATGCTGAATAGGTTGCGGTAAACTCTGAAAAATGGCGTTGTGTTCGCTATCGACCGGTAATAACTGTGCTTTACTCTGCTTTACTGCGTCCATAAACAGACGTCCGCAGGTGACCAGTGATTCTTTGTTTGCCAGCAGGATGGTTTTACCGGCGCGGATCGCGGCAAGGGTAGGTAACAGGCCAGCAGCGCCCACAATCGCCGCCATCACCTGATCAACATCTTCAAGCGCCGCCATATCGCAGGCAGCTTGTTGCCCGCTTAAGACTTCGGTGCGGCTACCCTGTTGCTGTAGCATCGTTTTAAGAAGTTTCGCACTCGCTTCATCGTCCATAACGGCATAGCGGGGAGAGAACTCCAGGCACTGTTCTACCATGCGAGTGACATTTTTGCCTGCCACCAGCGCAACTACGCGGAAGTGTTCGGGATTATGGCGCACCACGTCCAGCGTGCTGCAACCAATCGAGCCGGTCGAGCCCAGAATGGTGAGTTGCTTCATGAAACATCCAGAGTTGAGACAGAATAAAAAGCAAAACGCCGCCAGCCGATCCGCAAGGATCTACTGAGCGGCGTTTTTTGTCGTTCAAGAAATCAGAACTGCATCAGTTCTGCTTCTTTGTCTGCCAGCGCCGCTTCAATTTTCTTGATTGCAGCATCAGTCAGTTTCTGTACATCGTCCTGAGAACGGCGATCGTCGTCTTCGCTGATCTCTTTTTCTTTCAACAGTGCTTTCACTTTGTCGTTCGCATCACGACGCACGTTACGTACTGCAACACGCGCCTGTTCAGCTTCGCCACGAACGATTTTGGTCAGATCTTTACGACGCTCTTCCGTCAGCGGCGGCAGCGGAACACGAATGTCGCTACCCGCAGAGTTCGGGTTCAGGCCGAGATCGGACGCCATAATCGCTTTTTCAACGGCCGGAGACATTGAACGGTCAAACACGTTGATTTTCAGAGTACGGGAATCTTCTACCGTTACGCTTGCCAGCTGACGCAGCGGCGTTGGCGTGCCGTAATATTCCACGACAATGCCATCCAGCAGGCTGGGAGAAGCACGACCCGTGCGTATTTTGCTGATTTGGGTTTTGAACGCTTCAACGCATTTGTCCATGCGTACTTCAGCATCTTTTCTGATATCGCTAATCACGTTACGAATCCTTGAAAACTTGTCTCAGTCAGACCAGACAGTCACACACAGTGGAAGTGTGCTAAGTATAGCCCTGATTAAACATATTACGGGTAATTGTCTGGATTATTAGGCTATTTTATTTGCCATTTTGGCCCCGGGCAGTGCTCGCCATCCTCACGTACTTATGTACGCTCCGGTTGCTGCGCGCTGGCCGTGACCAGACTGCCTGCAACAATAACGCCTTATAACCAGACTTACGCCCCCGCGATACTTATGCGGAATCTTACCCTTATTTATCCATCACGGGAATTATTCCGTGATTAATGTTCCTTCTTTTTCACCCATTACCACACGGCGCAGTGCACCCGGTTTGTTCATGTTGAAAACACGAATCGGTAATTTGTGGTCACGAGCCAGCGTAAAGGCCGCCAGGTCCATGACTTTCAGCTCTTTTTCCAGCACTTCGCTGTAAGTCAGCTGCTCATACATAGTTGCAGTTGGATCTTTCGCTGGATCAGCGGTAAACACACCATCAACTTTGGTCGCTTTCAGCACCACATCGGCTTCAATTTCGATACCACGCAGGCAAGCTGCGGAGTCAGTGGTGAAGAATGGATTACCCGTACCGGCGGAGAGGATCACCACACGGTTGTTACGCAACAGGCTGATTGCTTCTGCCCAGCTGTAACTGTCGCACACGCCATTCAACGGAATAGCGGACATCAGACGAGCGTTCACATAGGCGCGGTGCAGTGCATCACGCATTGCCAGACCGTTCATTACGGTAGCCAGCATCCCCATGTGGTCGCCCACAACGCGGTTCATACCCGCTTTCGCCAGACCAGCGCCACGGAACAGGTTACCCCCACCAATCACCACACCAACCTGAATACCTAGTTCAACCAGCTCTTTAATTTCCTGAGCCATGCGATCCAGTATGCTTGCATCAATACCGAAGCCTTCCGTGCCCTGCAGAGCTTCGCCACTCAACTTAAGCAGAATGCGTTTATAGACGGGTTTTGCATTGGTAGCCATGTTTCTTTCCTGAGACTGTCAACGATTGAAATGAATTAATACTAGCGACATTGTACGTCGCTTTTCAGCGCAGCCCCATAAGGGTTAGCTGAATTTACAAGATGGGCGCAAAAAGAAGCCGCCCTCAGGCGGCTCCTTTTCGATAATTAAGACTGCTTGGACATCGCAGCAACTTCTGCTGCAAAGTCAGTCTCAACTTTCTCGATGCCTTCACCTACTTCGAAGCGGATGAAGCCAGTCACTTCAGCGTTATGCTCTTTCAGCAGCTGACCAACAGTTTTTGCCGGTTCCATAACGAACGGCTGACCGGTCAGAGAAACTTCGCCGGTGAATTTCTTCATGCGGCCTTCAACCATTTTCTCTGCGATTTCTTTCGGCTTACCAGACTGCATCGCGATGTCCAGCTGTACCTGGTATTCTTTCTCTACCACTTCAGCGGATACGTCTTCTGGTTTGATGAATTCTGGTTTGCTTGCAGCAACGTGCATAGCGATGTGTTTAACCAGCTCTTCGTCAGCGCCTTTAGCAGCAACCAGAACGCCGATACGCGCACCGTGCTGATAAGAACCCAGAACGTCGCCTTCCAGTGCAGCAACGCGGCGAATGTTGATGTTTTCACCAATTTTCGCTACCAGCGCAACACGTTCTTCTTCGAACTGTGCTTTCAGAACTTCAACGTCAGTGATTTTGCCAGCTACAGCTGCGTCCAGAACTTTGTCTGCGAACGCCTGGAAACCAGCGTCTTTCGCTACGAAGTCAGTCTGGCAGTTAACTTCCAGAATGATGCCGTAGTTGCCGTCGATTTTGGTTTTGATCACGCCGTCAGCAGCAACGTTGCCTGCTTTTTTCGCTGCTTTAATAGCACCGGACTTACGCATGTTTTCGATTGCCAGCTCGATGTCGCCGTTAGCTTCAGTCAGTGCTTTTTTGCAATCCATCATGCCTGCGCCAGTACGCTCACGCAGCTCTTTTACCAGGGATGCGGTAATTTCAGCCATTCTAAAATCCTCGGAGATGTGATCTGCCCGGCGTTAAACCGCACAGATATAAAAGTGAAAAAGGGGGCCATATGCAGGCCCCCTAACCAAACGTGTACTACCTGGTCTATAAGGGCTCTCCCCCCTTCATATTTCGCGCCGTAGATGCGTTGTCTTCGCTCGCTCATCCCGGTCACTTACTGATGTAAGCTCCCGGGAATTCTCGAGCTTGCCGCCTTTCTGCAACTCGAACTATTTTGGGGGAGTTATCAAGCCTTATTACTCAGCTTCTACGAAGCTTTCTTCCGCCTGGGAAGCCAGATCCTGAGAACGGCCTTCACGTACGGTTGCAGCAACAGCGCCCAGGTACAGGGTCACAGCACGGATTGCGTCGTCGTTACCCGGGATAACGAAGTCAACACCGTCCGGATCAGAGTTGGTATCAACGATAGCAAATACCGGAATACCCAGGTTGTTTGCTTCTTTGATAGCAATGTGTTCGTGGTCAGCATCGATTACAAACAGAGCGTCCGGCAGACCGCCCATGTCTTTGATACCGCCCAGGCTGTTTTCCAGTTTCTCCAGCTCACGAGTGCGCATCAGCGCTTCTTTCTTGGTCAGCTTTTCGAAAGTACCGTCCTGAGACTGAGTTTCCAGGTCTTTCAGACGTTTGATGGACTGACGAACGGTTTTCCAGTTAGTCAGCATACCGCCCAGCCAGCGATGGTTCACGAAGAACTGGTCGCAGCTCAGAGCAGCGTCTTTCACCGCTTCGCTTGCAGCGCGTTTAGTACCAACGAAAAGGATTTTACCTTTGCGAGAAGCAATCTTGTTCAGTTCAGCCAGAGCTTCGTTGAACATCGGTACAGTTTTCTCAAGGTTGATGATGTGAACTTTGTTACGCGCACCGAAGATGAACGGCTTCATTTTCGGGTTCCAGTAACGGGTCTGGTGACCGAAGTGAACACCAGCCTTGAGCATGTCGCGCATGGAAACAGTTGCCATGATTAAAACCTCTATATAAAAGTTGGGGTTATGCCTCCACGTATCCCATATTACCGACCCCAAAGGGCACCCCGGAATATGTGCCGATACGTGTGTGTTGTTACACAAAGTGAGATTGTCGCTTCCGTCCAGTCTGTGTATACGAAATGGATCGGAAGTCCGGCGCGCTTTATACCACAAATACGTTGCGGACACCAATAATTGTTGGCGCTGTGTACAGCACCAGACGATGAATTTTCTATTATAGAAAACGTTCAGTGGCACGTTTGGCGAAATTCAGAATGATTCTCAATTTGCCCGGGTGTGATACCATTGACAGCACTTACATATATATTGTCGGTATCACCGACGCTGATGGACAGAATTAATGGCTATCTCAATCAAGACCCCTGAAGATATTGAAAAAATGCGCGTCGCTGGCCGCCTGGCTGCCGAAGTGCTGGAGATGATCGAACCCTATGTTAAACCGGGCGTCAGCACCGGCGAGTTGGATCGCATCTGTAATGATTACATTGTTAATGAACAACACGCGGTTTCTGCCTGCCTCGGCTATCATGGTTATCCGAAATCTGTTTGCATCTCTATTAATGAAGTGGTGTGCCACGGTATTCCGGACGATGCCAAGCTGCTGAAAGATGGCGACATCGTTAACATCGATGTCACCGTTATTAAGGATGGTTTCCACGGCGATACCTCGAAAATGTTTATCGTCGGTAAGCCAACCATCATGGGCGAACGCCTGTGCCGCATCACACAAGAGAGCCTGTACCTGGCGCTGCGTATGGTGAAACCAGGCATCAATCTGCGCGAAATCGGTGCAGCGATTCAGAAATTTGTCGAAGCAGAAGGCTTCTCTGTCGTTCGTGAATATTGCGGGCACGGTATTGGTCGCGGCTTCCATGAAGAACCGCAGGTGCTGCACTATGACTCCCCTGAAACCAACGTCGTGCTGAAACCAGGGATGACATTCACTATCGAGCCAATGGTCAACGCGGGTAAAAAAGAGATCCGCACCATGAAAGATGGCTGGACAGTAAAAACCAAAGATCGCAGCTTGTCTGCACAATACGAGCATACTATTGTGGTGACTGATAACGGCTGCGAAATTCTGACGTTACGCAAGGATGACACCATCCCGGCGATAATCTCGCACGACGAATAAGAGGAAGACAAACGCAAAAATGCCTGATGCGTCCGACCTTCTCCATTTGCAAGGAGTTGTAGGCCGGATAAGGCGTTCACGCCGCATCCGGCATGAACAAAGCGCACTTTGTCAACAATCTGAAGCCGGCGAATGCCGGCTTTTTTAATGTGATAATGTAATCTTATGGGTGGCGCACGATGAATACCCTTCCAGAACAGTACGCAAATACCGCTCTCCCCACCCTGCCCGGTCAACCGCAAAATCCATGCGCCTGGCCCCGTGATGAATTAACTGTCTGTGGGATAAAAGCCCATATTGATATTTTCCAGCGTTGGCTGGGTGATGCCTTTGATAGTGGGATCTCCGCTGAACAATTGATTGAAGCCCGCACTGAATTTATCGACCAGCTCTTGCAACGGTTATGGATTGAAGCAGGATTCAGCCAGATCGCCGATCTGGCGCTGGTCGCCGTCGGTGGCTATGGTCGTGGCGAGCTGCATCCGCTTTCAGACGTCGATTTACTGATCTTAAGCCGTAAAAAACTTCCGGACGATCAGGCACAAAAAGTGGGCGAGCTGTTAACGCTGCTCTGGGATGTGAAGCTGGAAGTCGGTCATAGCGTGCGCACGCTTGAAGAGTGCTTACTGGAAGGATTATCAGATTTAACCGTCGCAACCAACCTGATCGAATCCCGCTTGTTAATTGGCGATGTAGCGCTATTTCTCGAACTGCAAAAGCATATTTTCAGCGAAGGATTCTGGCCGTCCGATAAGTTTTACGCGGCGAAAGTTGAAGAACAAAACCAGCGCCACCAGCGTTATCACGGCACCAGCTACAATCTTGAACCAGATATCAAAAGTAGCCCCGGCGGCTTGCGCGATATCCACACTCTGCAATGGGTGGCCCGCCGTCATTTTGGCGCAACATCACTCGATGAAATGGTCGGATTTGGTTTCTTAACGTCTGCGGAACGTGCAGAGCTAAATGAGTGTTTGCATATTCTCTGGCGAATTCGCTTCGCCCTGCATTTGGTGGTCAACCGTTACGATAATCGCCTGTTATTTGATCGCCAGCTTAGCGTTGCCCAGCGTCTGAATTACGGTGGCGAAGGTAACGAGCCTGTCGAACAGATGATGAAGGATTATTTTCGCGTTACGCGCCGCGTTAGCGAACTTAACCATATGCTATTGCAACTGTTCGACGAGGCTATCCTCGCCCTCCCTGCCGACGAAAAACCGCGACCAATAGACGATGAATTTCAGCTACGCGGCACGCTTATCGATCTGCGCGATGAAACGCTATTTATGCGCCAACCAGAAGCGATATTACGCATGTTCTATACCATGGTGCGCAACAGTGCGATCACCGGCATTTACTCCACCACACTGCGCCAGTTACGTCATGCCCGTCGCCATCTGCAACAACCGCTGTGCAATATTCCGCAAGCGCGAAAGCTATTTTTGAGCATTCTGCGTCACCCTGGTTCGGTGCGTCGTGGACTGTTACCGATGCATCGCCATAGCGTGCTCGGTGCCTATATGCCGCAATGGTCGCATATCGTCGGGCAGATGCAGTTTGACCTGTTCCACGCCTACACGGTGGATGAACATACTATTCGCGTGATGTTGAAACTGGAGAGTTTTGCCAGTGAAGAAACGCGCCAGCGCCATCCGTTGTGTGTGGATGTCTGGCCGCGATTGCCGTCACCTGAGCTTATCTTTATCGCCGCACTGTTTCACGATATCGCCAAAGGGCGCGGCGGCGACCACTCTATACTCGGCGCACAAGACGTAGTGCATTTTGCCGAGCTCCACGGGCTGAACTCGCGCGAAACGCAACTGGTAGCCTGGCTGGTTCGCCAGCACTTGCTGATGTCGGTCACCGCCCAACGCCGCGATATTCAGGACCCGGAAGTCATCAAGCAATTTGCCGAAGAAGTGCAAACGGAAACCCGGCTGCGCTATCTGGTATGCCTGACAGTGGCCGATATTTGCGCCACCAACGAAACACTATGGAATAGCTGGAAGCAAAGCCTGCTGCGCGAACTCTATTTCGCCACCGAAAAACAGCTACGACGCGGGATGCAAAACACGCCGGATATGCGCGAACGGGTTCGCCATCACCAGCTTCAGGCGCTGGCGCTGCTGCGCATGGACAATATCGACGAAGAGGCGTTACACCAGATTTGGTCACGTTGTCGCGCCAACTATTTTGTCCGCCATAGCCCAAATCAACTGGCCTGGCATGCGCGCCATTTATTACAGCATGATTTAAGCAAGCCGCTGGTATTGCTTAGTCCGCAAGCCACACGCGGCGGAACGGAGATATTTATCTGGAGTCCGGACCGCCCCTATCTGTTTGCTGCCGTCTGTGCCGAATTAGACCGCCGCAATTTAAGCGTTCACGACGCACAAGTTTTCACCACTCGCGACGGTATGGCGATGGATACCTTCATCGTGCTGGAACCAGATGGCAGCCCGCTGTCCGCTGATCGCCATGAAGTCATTCGTTTTGGACTTGAGCAGGTACTGACGCAAAGTAGCTGGCAGCCACCACAGCCGCGTCGTCAACCGGCAAAACTACGTCACTTTACTGTTGAAACCGAAGTGACGTTTTTGCCTACCCATACCGACCGAAAATCATTCCTTGAGCTTATCGCTCTCGACCAACCTGGACTACTGGCCCGAGTTGGGAAAATTTTTGCCGATCTGGGAATTTCGCTTCATGGCGCTCGAATTACAACCATTGGCGAGCGAGTAGAAGATTTATTCATAATCGCCACCGCTGATCGGCGCGCACTTAATAACGAGTTGCAGCAGGAAGTGCATCAGCGGTTGACAGAGGCCCTCAATCCAAACGATAAAGGGTGATGTGTTTACTGATATGAAAAGAGTTTAACAATGCAGCAGTTACAGAACATTATTGAAACCGCTTTTGAACGCCGTGCCGAGATCACGCCAGCCAATGCAGACACCGTTACCCGCGAAGCGGTAAATCAGGTGATCGCCCTGCTGGATTCCGGCGCACTGCGTGTAGCGGAAAAAATTGACGGTCAGTGGGTGACGCATCAGTGGTTGAAAAAAGCGGTGCTGCTCTCTTTCCGTATTAATGATAATCAGGTGATCGAAGGGGCAGAAAGCCGCTACTTCGATAAAGTGCCGATGAAATTCGCTAACTACGATGAAGCGCGTTTCCAGAAAGAAGGCTTCCGCGTAGTGCCACCAGCGGCAGTGCGTCAGGGCGCATTTATCGCCCGTAATACCGTGCTGATGCCATCTTACGTCAACATCGGCGCATACGTTGATGAAGGTACGATGGTTGATACCTGGGCCACTGTCGGTTCCTGTGCGCAGATTGGTAAAAACGTCCACCTGTCTGGCGGTGTAGGCATCGGCGGTGTACTGGAGCCGTTGCAGGCTAACCCGACCATTATTGAAGATAACTGCTTCATCGGCGCACGTTCTGAAGTCGTTGAGGGCGTGATTGTCGAAGAAGGTTCCGTCATTTCCATGGGCGTATACATCGGTCAGAGCACCCGTATTTACGACCGTGAAACCGGCGAAATCCATTACGGTCGCGTACCGGCAGGTTCTGTGGTGGTATCCGGCAACCTGCCGTCGAAAGATGGCAAATACAGCCTCTACTGTGCGGTTATCGTTAAGAAAGTTGACGCGAAAACTCGCGGTAAAGTTGGTATTAACGAACTGCTGCGTACCATCGACTAAAAGTATGCACACGGGCAGCACGACGCTGCCCGTTTGCTTTCTGGCTCAGATTAATTCGTCCTACTCATTCTTCCCCTTTTTTAAATACTTTTTCATCTTGTTTCGGACTGTCGTGTAATTCGCAAAACGAAGATAAATGTGCTAATCCATCCCCTGGAATATCGCCAGAATAAAGCAGGTAATTTTTTGATTTTTACGCCATGATAGAAGTCTGGAAAAAAGGCTTTCTGCGATCACAGTCGAGCCGGGCGGGCCAGGCCAAATGCTAAGATAAGCACAATTTACTGACTCATTTTGAGGTAACGCTATGTACGACAATCTGAAAAGTCTGGGTATTACCAATCCTGAAGAAATTGATCGTTACAGCCTCCGGCAGGAAGCCAACAACGATATTCTGAAAATCTATTTTCAGAAAGACAAAGGCGAGTTTTTCGCTAAGAGCGTGAAGTTTAAATATCCGCGCCAGCGCAAAACAGTGGTCGCCGATGGTGTGGGTCAGGGTTATAAAGAAGTGCAGGAGATCAGCCCGAATCTGCGTTATATCATTGATGAGCTTGATCAAATCTGCCAGCGTGACCGCAGTGAAGTTGATCTTAAACGTAAGATCCTCGACGACTTACGTCACCTGGAGTCAGTAGTAACCAATAAGATCAGCGAGATTGAAGCCGATCTGGAAAAACTGACGCGTAAATAATCCCGAACAGACAGTTAGCTCGGGCAATCCCCTCTTCCCTTCGGGGTGAGGGGAACAAGCCAGCGCCGCCTCGACCTTAACGCGTAACCTACCGCTCTTCATCCAGTTGCAACGCAACATACAGCAGCAACCTGTCATCAAAATTGCCCAAATCCAGCCCGGTCAGTTCCGATATACGATTAAGCCTATACTCCAGAGTATTGCGATGGATAAACAGCGCCTTTGACGTTGCCAGCGGCTGCACATTATGGCGAAACCACGCTGCCAGCGTCCGCCGCAGCAAGCCATTATTATCCATCGCTTTTAGCCGTGCCAGAGGACGCGCCAGTTCGTTGGCTTGCCAGTCGCCACGCAAACTGTCGAGTAATACTGGCAGTATCAGATCCTGATAAAAATAGCAGCGACTTTCTGGCATCCGCTGTTTACCCACGACCATCGTTGTTTTCGCCGTACGATAAGAACGCGCAATACTGCCAGCGCCGGTAAAATAATTGCCCAGTGACACGCGAAAACGCAGCTGACCGTACTCCTTCATACGAGTAATAAGTTGCTCTACTCGCTTACGATGGTCTTCCGCATCCCAGCGCCCAAACGTATTCAACGCCGGTTTCAGCACTACCATTTCGGTTAGCGAGACTATCGCCACCAGATTGTTGCGTTCCGGCGTGGTGAGTGCATTTTGCAGTTGCTGTAGTTCCGCCATCGCGCTGTCCACGCCAAGCTGGCCGCTATCGACCTCGACAATGGCCACCACACGGGGTTGATTGAGATCGATACCCAGTCGTTGCGCCCATTCGGTTAACGCTGGCGTATTTTCTTCAGCCTGAATCAGATGCATGACTAACTCTTCACGCAGTCGGCTATCCTGCGCCAGCAGGTGCATCAACCGCGACTGTTCCAGCATCATCTCCGCCGTCATACAGACCAGTTCACCATATTTGCGCAAATGCTCCGGTTCACCGGTCAGGCCGATAACGCCGACAATCTCGCCTTCCAGCCGTAACGGCAGGTTAATCCCCTGACGTACACCGTGCAGATGGCGCGCTACCGCATCATCGATATCGACCACCCGCCCTTGCGACAGTACCAGTAATGCACCTTCGTGCAATTCACCAATACGCTCACGATCGCCGCTGCCGATAATCCGCCCGCGAGCATCCATTACGTTGATATTGGTATCGATGATGCGCATGGTACGCGCCACGATATCCTGCGCCATTTTGGTATCAAGATGCCAGCCAGCCATAAGCCCTCCGTTGTGCACGGTTTAGCATAAGGAAGTACGCAACGCACAGCATTGTGCAAATGCACAAAGGACGACGGAGAAATATGGAGTTGTGGAGGGGGTCACAAATTGAAAAGAGAACCCCTTCCCGTTTGCAGGAAGGGGTTGAGGGAGATTACTGCATTAACAGGTAGATGGTGCTATCGCCGCGCTGAATGTTCAGCGCCAGCACTGACGGCTTGCTGTCGAGAACTTTACGCAGTTCAGCGATGTTTTTCACTGTCTGCTGGTTCGCGCCAATAATCACATCACCTTTTTTCAGGCCAATCTGCGCAGCCGGAGTACCGGTTTTCACGTTGTTCACGACCACGCCCTGATCTTTGCCTTTGTTGCTCATTTCAGCGCCTTCAATGCCGTTGAAGATAGAGCTGGAATCAACCTGATTCTGGCTGCTCTGCTGCAGTTCCAGATTCACGTTGACCTGCTTACCATCGCGCAGCAAGCCCAGGGTCAGTTTGCTGCCCACCGGCATAGTACCCACCTGAGCACGCAGCGCGGCAAAGCTGCTGATCGGCTTACCGTTCAGTGAGGTGATCACATCACCCGCTTTAATCCCCGCTTTTGCAGCAGAAGAGTTCGGCAGAACCTGGCTTACGAAAGCGCCACGCTGGGCGTCAACTTTCATTGCTTTCGCCAGCTCAGAGTTCAGCTCGGTCCCCATAATGCCCAACTCGCCGCGTTTCACCTGGCCGTATTCCACCATCTGCGAGGTCAGGTTTTTCACCATGTTGCTCGGGATAGCAAAACCGATACCGATGTTACCGCCGTCTGGTGCAAGGATCGCGGTGTTGATACCGATCAGTTCACCGTTCAGGTTAACTAGCGCACCACCGGAGTTACCCCGGTTGATTGCTGCGTCCGTCTGGATGAAGTTTTCGTAGTTTTCGGCGTTCAGACCGCTACGCCCCAGTGCAGAGACGATACCGGAAGTTACCGTCTCGCCCAGACCAAACGGGTTACCAATTGCGACGGTGTAATCACCCACGCGCAGCGCATCGGAATCCGCCATCTTAATCGCGGTCAGGTTTTTCGGGTTCTGGATCTGGATCAGCGCGATATCAGAGCGCGGATCTTTGCCGACCATCTTCGCGTCGAACTTACGGCCATCGCTCAGTTGAACTTTAATGACCGTCGCATTATCGACAACGTGGTTGTTAGTCACGACATAGCCTTTATCGGCATCAATGATGACGCCAGACCCCAGCGCCATGAATTTTTGTTGCTGGCCACCGCCGTTACCACCTTGTCCACCACCCTGACAGAACGGGGAGCTCTGGAACGGAGAACCTTCCTGGCAGAACGGGGAATCATCACCGAAGAACTGCTGGAAATTACGCGGCATACGCGGCGTATTAACGGTTGTGCTACCTTCTACGTTAATGCTGACCACTGAAGGCATCACCTTTTCGAGCATCGGTGCAAGGCTTGGCATCTGCTGGGCTGTCGTTGCTGAAGAAGTCTCAGCCGCCGTTGCAGAGAGCGGAGATAACGCCAAACCTAAACTCAGAGCCAGTGCACTCAGTGCTAATGTGGTTTTTTTCATGTATTTCAGTCTCGATTAACAGATAACGCAAAATTGCTGTGTTCTTCAGATTCGTTTTATAGCGCGAAGTTCCGAACTAAAGTTTCTGCAAAAAGTAAAAATTTATTGTCCGTCTTTACAAAAGCCTGGTTATTGTTCTACGGCCATCAGACGTCGGTATTCATCCCACGCATAAAGGTCTGTCATACCGCTGATATAATCCTGTAACAGCCGGCAGCGGTAATAATATTCCCATAGCGGAAGCTCAGGTGAATCTGACGATAATTTACTGACAGCCTCAACATAGGCCAACCGATGGCGCGTTGAGAGCTTATGGAATAAACGCGTTTCAATGGGGAAACGTTTCACACGCTCTTTTTCAACAAGTTCGGTAAAGTCTGATAACGACATGTTTAACAACGGTCGATATATCTCTAATAAACCGCTAATCACCCGGTAGCCCTGCAATTCAAGCTGCTCGACATCTGGATGGCTAAACACATGTTTTACAGCGACATTTTTATATAATTTCAGCAACTGGCTACATTCGCTGGCATCCTCTAACAGTGCATGATTAAAGGTTCCGGCAAAAATTGCAGGTAAGTTATCAATAAATCGTTGTGCCGCATACGGCACCAGTTTATTTAAGGTATTTACGCGTAAATACATAAAAAACTGATCTTCCGTGCTACGACTTAAGCTATTTGAGCGCGATTTTTCCCAGGCATTTTCTACCACCTGCGCAAACAGAGAACCGTTCTCATGCTGGCCCCACGCTTCATGCAGATGATGATAAAGCTGTTCAACGGTAAATATTCTTTTTTCTACCGCATCTTCAAGATCAGCCACACAATAAGATATATCGTCGGCCGCTTCCATAATCCACGTTAATGGGAAGCGACTGTAAAGTGCTAAATTAAGTTCTTTACGTAAACGCGCAATATAGAATTCTTCAGAAAGGTAGTAGCCCGGCTTTTTCATTAAATAATCGTGAGTCTCGGGCGTTTCGCCACGCCACCACGCCGGACGGGTATATTTTAAAATACCGCCGACCTGAGCCCAGGTAAGATTCATCCGCATCAATGTATGCACCAGACGAATACCCTGTGCATTACCTTCAAAATGACATAAGTCCTGACGAATTTTTCGCCGCAGCTCGTTAAGTGACTCCTCCCCTTCCCTCAATCGCAACGCCGCCACGCTACAGCGATCGTCGGTTAATGGCTGGCTTTCGGCATCCGCCGGGTACAAACGCTGACGGAACCAGTCATTAATGGCTGCCTCGCCAAAATGACCAAACGGCGGATTTCCTATGTCATGCATCAGGCACGACATTTCGACAATGCTTTCAAACGGCCCGGTCAACTCGTCCAGACCGTAAGCCTCCAGCAATTTAAGCTCTTTCAGGCGGCTTAAAATCTCTTTAGCGATATAACGCCCCACCTGCTGAACTTCTATAGAATGGGTAAGACGCGTGCGCACGGCAGCATTGCGCTCAAGTGGGAAGACCTGGGTCTTTTGTTGCAGACGGCGAATCGCCGGGGAGTTGATAATACGCCCGCGATCGCTCTCGAAGATCCGCAGGATCTCATGTTCAGTTTTAACGCCCTGCGGTGAACGATAACGACGATGCCAGTTTATTTTATTTCGGAAATCAATCTGTGCCATGTCCTCTCCCGCGTGAGAAATACGCTTCCCCTCAAGCGCATGATAAACTATGCCTTCAAATCGAGCTTATCGCGAGTAAATCTATGAAAATCGGCATCATTGGTGCAATGGAAGAAGAAGTTACGCTGCTGCGTGACAAAATCGAAAACCGTCAAACTATCAGCCTGGGCGGTTGCGAAATCTATACCGGCCAACTGAACGGAACCGAGGTTGCGCTTCTGAAATCAGGCATTGGTAAAGTCGCAGCGGCGCTGGGTGCAACTCTGCTGCTGGAACACTGCAAGCCTGATGTGATTATTAACACCGGTTCCGCGGGTGGCCTGGCGCCAACGCTGAAAGTGGGCGATATCGTTGTCTCGGACGAAGCACGTTATCACGACGCGGATGTCACGGCGTTTGGCTATGAATACGGTCAACTGCCTGGCTGCCCTGCAGGCTTCAAAGCTGACGATAAACTGATCGCTGCCGCCGAGTCCTGCATTGCCGAACTGAATCTTAACGCTGTACGTGGCCTGATTGTTAGCGGCGACGCTTTCATCAACGGCTCTGTTGGTCTGGCGAAAATCCGCCACAATTTCCCGCAGGCCATTGCAGTAGAAATGGAAGCGACGGCTATCGCTCACGTTTGCCACAATTTTAACGTCCCGTTTGTGGTGGTGCGCGCCATCTCTGACGTCGCCGATCAACAGTCTCACCTTAGCTTCGACGAGTTCCTGGCCGTTGCTGCCAAACAGTCCAGCCTGATGGTTGAGTCACTGGTGCAGAAACTGGCTCATGGCTAAGTCACTCTTCAGGGCGCTGGTCGCCCTGTCTTTTCTTGCGCCACTGTGGCTCAACGCCGCGCCGCGTGTCATCACACTTTCCCCCGCTAACACCGAACTCGCATTTGCCGCCGGGATCACGCCGGTAGCGGTCAGCAGTTATTCCGACTATCCGCCAGAAGCACAGAAAATAGAGCAGGTTTCCACCTGGCAAGGGATGAATCTGGAACGTATTGTGGCGCTAAAACCCGATCTGGTCGTAGCCTGGCGCGGGGGTAACGCCGAGCGGCAAGTTGACCAGCTTGCTTCGCTGGGAATAAAAGTGATGTGGGTCGATGCGACAAGCATTGAACAAATTGCCGATGCGTTACGTCAACTGGCCCCGTGGAGCCCGCAACCTGACAAGGCCGAGAAAGCCGCGCAAACCTTGCTGGAACAGTATGCGCAACTCAAAGCTAAATTCGCCGATAAGCCTAAAAAACGTGTTTTCTTACAATTCGGCATTAATCCGCCGTTCACCAGCGGAAAAGAGTCGATTCAGAACCAGGTACTGGAAGTTTGCGGTGGAGAAAACATCTTTAAAAACAGCCGCGTTCCCTGGCCGCAGGTTAGCCGCGAACAGGTATTAGCACGCGCGCCACAGGCAATTGTCATCACTGGCGGATCGGACCAAACTCCTAAAATCGAGCAATACTGGGGTGAACAGCTCAAAATTCCCATTATTCCTCTCACAAGTGACTGGTTTGAACGTGCAAGCCCACGTATTATCCTCGCTGCACAACAACTCTGTAATGCGCTTTCACAAGTGGATTAGCGCCTGACCTTTTCAGGTGCTCAGTGGGGATTGAACAATGCTCGTCTATTGGCTGGATATAGTCGGCACAGCGGTATTTGCCATCTCCGGCGTTTTACTTGCCGGAAAATTGCGTATGGACCCTTTTGGCGTCCTGGTATTAGGCGTGGTTACCGCGGTAGGCGGTGGAACCATTCGCGACATGGCGCTGGATCACGGTCCGGTATTTTGGGTGAAAGATCCCACCGATCTGGTCGTTGCAATGGTAACCAGCATGCTGACGATCGTCCTGGTACGCCAGCCAAGACGCTTGCCGAAATGGATGCTGCCGGTGCTGGATGCTGTTGGGTTGGCAGTCTTTGTTGGCATTGGCGTCAACAAAGCCTTTAATGCGGATGCGGGTCCATTGATTGCGGTATGTATGGGTGTTATTACGGGCGTTGGCGGCGGGATCATTCGCGATGTACTGGCGCGCGAAATCCCCATGATTTTACGTACAGAAATCTACGCAACAGCCTGTATTATCGGCGGTATTGTCCACGCTACGGCTTATTATACGTTTTCCGTCCCGTTAGAAACGGCCAGTATGATGGGGATGGTGGTAACGCTATTGATTCGACTGGCAGCTATCCGTTGGCATCTTAAACTGCCGACGTTTGCGCTGGATGAGAATGGGCGTTAAAGAGAGTAGATGTGCCGGATAGTTTATCCGGCACATTAACAGCAGATTAGATGCTAAAGGAGGAACCGCAACCACAGGTGCTTTTCGCGTTCGGGTTGGTCACGATGAAACGCGAACCTTCCAGTCCTTCAGTATAATCAACGGAACCACCAACCAGATATTGCAGGCTCATTGGGTCAACGACCAGGCCAACGCCCTGTTTTTCGATGGTCATATCGCCTTCGTTCACCTGATCATCAAAGGTGAAACCATACTGGAAGCCGCTGCAACCGCCACCGGTGATATACACGCGTAATTTCAGATTCGGGTTATCTTCGTCAGCGATCAGGCTTTTAACTTTGTTGGCTGCTGCGTCGGTAAACTCCAGCGGCAGTGCTACGTCATCACTCATATTTTGCTCCAAACGACATCGGCAATTGGGCAAATTCTAACCCAATAATAATCGCCATTATCTAATACCCTGGTATTTCGTTCAAGTATTCTCGCTGGCTGGTGCGGCCTTGGCTCGCGCCAGTTGTTCCGCTTCCTGTTTTGCCAACGTGCGCGCAAGAATCGCCGAGTATAGCGGTTTTCCGCCGGTAAATTGTGCTAATAGTGTTGCGCCAAGACCGGTAATAATCATTGGCAAAATGAGCTGATAGTTATCTGTCATCTCTAATACCAGAATGATCCCCGTTAACGGCGCACGAATGGATGCCGCCAGTAACGCGCCCATTCCGGCAATAGCAAAGGTGCCTGCTTCAAGGTGATATTGCGGAAACAGTTCAACGGCAACCATTCCGAACGCGGTTCCCAGCACGGTACCCAGCGCCAGCATCGGGGCAAAAATACCGCCCGGCGCGCCGGAAGAGAAACAGAGTAAGGTGGTGATGACCCGCGCGACAAAGATAAATACCAGCATTCCCATGCTGAAGTTCCCCGCCGTGGCGATAGGAATCAGGTTAAAACCACCGCCTGAGGTTTCAGGAGCGACAAAACCCAGCAGCCCACACAAACCGCCAATCGCACCGCCCATCAGTACCCATTTGGTAATATTGCCGCCGTGCACGCGATGCAGCAAATCCTGCATCCCCAGCACCCATTTATTAAAAATAGGGCCGAAGATACCAAAAATAATACCGAGGATCAGATAAAGCCAAAGCGTATTGAGCGGGGCGTCAGAAAGTTTACCGACATCAATAAGTGCAACTTCGTGATTAAATACCCGGTACATAATGGTCGACATAATGACGCCAATAAATACTGCCTTAATCGAAATTAGCGTATAGCGAAACTGCGGACGCATCTCTTCAATAATAAAAAGAATACCCGCCAGCGGCGCGTTAAAAGCCGCCGCCAGACCCGCCGCCGCACCGGTTGCCAGTAACGTATGGCGAGCTTCGTCACCTTTCATGCGGAAAATATCAAGCACCATCCGGCCAATATTACCGCCAATCTGCACGGTTGGCCCTT
This sequence comes from Escherichia sp. E2586, assembly GCF_005781105.1. Lineage (NCBI taxonomy): Bacteria > Pseudomonadati > Pseudomonadota > Gammaproteobacteria > Enterobacterales > Enterobacteriaceae > Escherichia > Escherichia sp. E2586. Next base: position 389,356 of record NZ_VATN01000004.1, on the reverse strand, counting down.
CGCGCCCCAGGACCATACCGCCGCCCAGCGTCCCCAGACCACCAAAGAATTTCACTGGCAATACACGCCACCAGCGAACGGGACGTTGATCTTCCAGCGCCCCTTCAATTTCCGGGATACCCGAACCACCCGCTTCCGGCGCGTATTTGCGCACCAAGAAATAACCGAACATCGCCAGCGCTGCCGAACAGAGAAAAGCAACGGTTAACAGAAGTGGGTAATTATCGGCAGTATGTACCAGCGCGCCCATTCGTTGGTTCTGCAACCAGGCGACACCTTTGTCAAAAGCAACCGCTGCCAGCCCGACAAGGGTACCGACGACCGCCGCCATAAACAAAATAGCTAATGGCGTTTTATCACGCTCAAGAAGCTGGCGAATGAGTTGTCTGCGTCGCAGACGCGCAGCCTGCGGTATTTCATAAGAGGGAGTATCAGTTTTCATCCAATGATCACATATTGGTCATACAAATAAGATGACGGCATTTTACTCGCACATTCAATGAAAATCCTTTGCAAAGCGTAATGTTTCAAATGCACAAAACTTTTATACTCTACGAAGTCAAAGTTGCAGTAGTAAAAGCAACTTGTTGACGAGTATTTAACTTGTTATGAATAACCTAGAATAGCAGCCATTCACTTTTTCTACGAATCAGGAACCCCTCCATGAGTAAGTCTGAAAATCTTTACAGCGCAGCGCGTGAGCTGATCCCTGGCGGTGTGAACTCTCCTGTTCGCGCCTTTACTGGCGTGGGCGGCACTCCACTGTTTATCGAAAAAGCGGACGGCGCTTATCTGTATGATGTTGATGGCAAAGCGTATATCGATTATGTCGGTTCCTGGGGGCCGATGGTGCTGGGCCATAATCATCCGGCGATCCGTAACGCAGTGATTGAAGCCGCCGAGCGCGGTCTGAGCTTTGGTGCACCGACCGAAATGGAAGTGAAAATGGCGCAACTGGTGACCGAACTGGTGCCGACGATGGATATGGTGCGCATGGTGAACTCCGGCACCGAAGCGACAATGAGCGCCATCCGCCTGGCCCGTGGTTTTACTGGCCGTGACAAGATCATTAAATTCGAAGGTTGCTACCACGGTCACGCTGACTGCCTGCTGGTGAAAGCCGGTTCTGGCGCGCTCACTTTAGGGCAGCCAAACTCACCGGGCGTTCCGGCGGATTTCGCTAAACATACCTTAACTTGTACTTATAACGATCTGGCCTCTGTACGCGCCGCGTTCGAACAGTACCCGCAAGAGATTGCCTGTATTATCGTCGAGCCGGTGGCAGGCAATATGAACTGTGTTCCACCGCTGCCAGAGTTCCTGCCAGGTCTGCGCGCGCTGTGCGACGAATTTGGCGCGTTGCTGATCATCGATGAAGTGATGACTGGCTTCCGCGTGGCGCTAGCTGGCGCACAGGATTATTACGGCGTGGTGCCAGATCTCACCTGTCTGGGCAAAATCATCGGCGGCGGAATGCCGGTAGGTGCCTTCGGCGGTCGTCGTGATGTGATGGATGCGCTGGCTCCGACTGGCCCGGTGTATCAGGCGGGTACGCTTTCCGGTAACCCGATTGCGATGGCCGCCGGTTTCGCCTGTCTGAATGAAGTCGCGCAGCCGGGCGTTCACGAGACACTGGATGAGCTGACAACACGTCTGGCAGAAGGTCTGCTGGAAGCGGCGGAAGAAGCGGGAATTCCGCTGGTCGTTAACCACGTTGGCGGCATGTTCGGTATTTTCTTTACCGACGCCGAGTCCGTAACATGCTACCAGGATGTGATGTCCTGTGACGTCGAGCGCTTCAAGCGTTTCTTCCATATGATGCTGGACGAAGGTGTTTACCTGGCACCGTCAGCGTTTGAAGCGGGCTTTATGTCCGTGGCGCACAGCATGGAAGATATCAATAACACCATCGATGCTGCACGTCGGGTGTTTGCGAAGTTGTGATCCAACATTGTTTGCCGGATGCGGCGTGAACGCCTTATCCGACCTGGAGTGCAGGACCATTTGTAGGCCCGATAAGACGCGTCAGCGTCGCATCGGGCATTATTTGTCGGATGCGACGTGAACGCTTTATCCGACCTGGAATTCAGGACCGTTTGTAGGCCCGATAAGACGCGCCAGCGTCGCATCGGGCATTGTTTGTCGAATGCGGCACCTTATCTGACCTACAGTTCAGCGCCGTTATATGGGCAAATTAACGGCTCTGCTTTCTCAGCAAATAGATAAAATATGGCGCGCCGATAAAGGTCGACAGCAGCCCCGCCGGGATCTGGAACGGAAACAGCACCATCCGCCCACACCAGTCAGCGAACACCAGCAGCAACCCACCCACCAGCGCTGAAATCACAATATGCGGCATCGTCCGTCGAAAGCCCATCATCCGCGCAATATGCGGTGCCATTAAACCGACAAAACTCAACGGTCCAATGGTCATTGTCGCGGTCGCCGTAAGGCAAGCCGCTAACAGCAGCAACGCAATTCGCGTCGGCGTCAGCGCCATCCCCACAGCCCGCGCGGTATCACCGCCCAGCGGTAAAATGGTCAGCCAGCGGCGGCACAGTGGAGTAATCGCCAGCAAAATCACCATCACAATTCCGGTGCGCCAGACCTGGGCATCGGTCGCGTTGTAGGTCGAACCAGAAATCCAGGTCAGCACTTGCGCCATTCGCGGGTCACCGCTCGCCTGCAACATCATCAAAAGCATGGTGAACGCGGTGCTTAACGCCATCCCCGCCAGTAACATGCGGTGTGGGGAAAATCCACCGCGTCCGGCGGCGATCATAATGATCAACAGCGTCACCGCCGCGCCGAGACTTCCCGCGGGTAACAGCCAGCCAAAGGCATTACCCGGCACTAAAAACAGCATCAGTACCACGCCAAACGCTGCGCCAGAGCTAATCCCCAGCACTTCCGGGCTTGCCATCGGGTTTCCGGTCAGCCGCTGAATAATACAGCCCGCCACCGCCAGCATGACGCCCGCAAACAACGCCGCCATAATTCGCGGCCAGCGCCAGGGCATCAAATCCTCGAGCAACGCCCCGCTCGCCCACGTCCAGCCGTGCGCATCACGACCAAACGACAACGCCACCACCACAGCCATCAACAGCAGCACGCCGCCCGCGAGGGCAAACGCCAGCACGTGTTGGCGTTCAGCCGCGACACGATCGTTGACCTTCATATCCGGCGCGCTAATGCTGCGTAAACGCGGCAGCAGCCACAGTAACAGTGGCGCACCGATCAACGCAGTGACCGAACCGGTAGAAACTTCCATCCACACGCGAGTCAGCCAGAGGATGATTTGATCGGAAAGCCAGAGGATCAGCGCCCCAATCAGCGACGCCAGCATCAGTCGCGGCAGCAGACGCCGCGCGCCCAGCATTTTTGCCAGCAGCGGCGCGAACAAGCCGATAAAGCCGATAATCCCCACCGCGTTCACCAGCAGCGCACTGATGACAATCGCCAGCGACAGTGCCGCCAGACGCGCCAGCGACAAGGCCAGCCCCAGATTGCGCGCCACGCCATCATCAAGCCCCATCAGGGTTAACGGGCGAAGTAGCAGTAACGTCAGCATCACGCCGCCCAGCAGCTGCGGCCATAAACGCTCAACGCCGCCCCAGTCGGTTTGCGTCAGCGTTCCGGTGCTCCACAGGAACATGCTTTGCAGCTGGTCGTGATGGAAGATAACCAGTAGCTGATTAATTGCCCCGCAATAAAGGCTCACCACCAGCCCCGCGAGGATCAGCGTTACCGGCGAAAGCCGTTTCCCCCACGCGACGCCAAAAACGATTAAGCCAACGACACAAGCGCCCGCCAGCGCAGCAAACTGGCTCGCCATCGCGCCGGGGATCGCCCAGAGCGTCGTGACGGTAATCCCCAGTTGCGCGCCTGTAGCAACGCCCAACGTCGTCGGTTCCGCCAGCGGGTTACGCAGCACTTGCTGAAACAGCACGCCCACCAGCCCCAGGCCCGCGCCCACCAGTAGCGAAATCGCCAGACGCGGCAGCAAGCTGTAGTGAAAAATCATCTGCTCGATGACATCGATATCCGGCGACCAGGCAGCCTGCGCCCATTGGCTACGCGGCAGCGCCTGCGAAAAGTTCATCCAGGTCAGCGCCGTAGCGACAATCACCAACAGCGCCAGCAATAACGCCGGGAAAAGCGCAATTCGTTTACTCACGCTTTACCTCCGATGGCGTTATCCAGAATACGTACAAAGTGCATTGCCGAAAGCGTCGCACCATAAAACCAGACTGCGGGTACGCGCTGAAAGCGTCCGGCGCGGACAAACGGCATGGCCCGCCACAGCGGGGTTGCCATTAGCGCATCCATGTCTTTGCTGTTGTCGTGATCAAAACAGAGCACATCAACATCTTTATACGCCGCCAGACGATCGATACTGACGGTAGTACTGCCCCAGAAATTGGTTTCTCCCTGCCAGGCATTCACAATGCCGTATTCATCGAGAATTTCCTGGAACAGGCTGTTTGGACCGAAGACCAGCATATGGCGCGGATCGAGAAGCGACGTCAGCAATAACGGGCGCGCTCCACGCTTCACAAAGCGGGGTTTCATGCTGCGGATAAAGTCTTCATATTGCGCTAAATGCGTTTCTGCTGCGCTTTGTAGATTAAGTAAATCCGCCATTTCCGTCAGCGAGTTACGCGCCATCGCCAGCGGCTGTTTGCCGTCGCTGAAGTTAAATCCGCGTCCCGGCGCAATGCGTGCCAGCATTTCTGGCGAAGGGCCATATCCCGCCGACCAGACCATAAACGACGGTTTCATTTCGGTCAGCAGTTCAAGGTTAGGTTCTGTACGCAAACCAACGTCAATCACCGAATCTGGCAATGGCGGTTCGCTGACCCACAGGCGATAGTTAATGGTGTCTGCCACACCGTAAGGTACGATGCCGAGCGCCAGCAGTAATTCCACCGGCAACCACTCCAGCGCCACAACGCGATGTGGATCAATAGCCGCCGCACGGGCGGTATTCATCTGCCATAGCAACGGAGAAAGCGCCATCGCCGTTAACAGTCGGCGGCGCGAAATAAGAAGTAAACCGCTCATCAATAAACAAAACTCACAGGTGCAGCACCCGCCGGATGCGGCAAAATCCCCATCGGGATGCCATAAATCATTTCGAGGGTTTCGCCGCGCATAATTTCAGCAGGCGTTCCCTGAGCAATCATTTCACCACCGCGCAGGGCGACCAGATAATCACAATAGCGCGCCGCCATATTGATATCGTGCAGCACAGCAATGACCGTCAGACCACGTTCCTGACTTAAACGATGCACCAGCGCCAGCACGTCAACCTGGTGGGCGATATCCAGCGCCGAGGTCGGTTCATCCAGCAGCAGGCAACGGCTGTCCTGCGCCACCAGCATGGCGATCCACGCTCGCTGACGCTCGCCGCCGGAGAGACTATCGACCAGCCGATGCGCCAGCGGTTTTAAGCCAACCAGCGAAATCGCCTCTTCGACCTTTTCGCGATCTGCCGCGCCAAAGCGCCCCAGCGCACCATGCCACGGGTAACGACCAATCGCCACCAGTTCACGCACGGTCATCCCTTCTGCCGGAGGAAGTTGCTGCGGCAAATAAGCCACTTTGCGGGCAAACGCTTTGCTACTCCAGCTTTCCAGCGGCTGGGTATCAAGAAGAATTTCGCCTTCCGACGGTGGCTGATGACGGCCAAGCATTTTGAGCAGAGTGGATTTACCAGAACCGTTGTGACCAATCAGACCGGTCACTTTCCCGGCAGGAAAGGTTAACGACAGCGGATGCAAAAGCGTGCGCCCTGGCACACGAAAGGAGATATTACGCAGTGCAAAAGTGGTATCGGAATGATTCGTGTATTCCTGCATAACAGCCAACTTGTGAAGCGGGCACGGAAATCCGTGCCCCAAAGAGAAAATTAGAAACGGAAGGTTGCGGTTGCAACGACCTGACGTTCTGCGCCCCAGAAGCAGCCATAGGTGTTAAAGCAGCTGGCGACGTATTCACGATCGAACAGGTTGTTAACATGCAGCGCTACGTTGGAGCCAGCCATACCGACTCGCGCCAGATCATAACGCACTAACGCATCCACGACCGTATAACTTCCCACTTTAAAGGAGTTCGCCGGATCGCCGTAGCTGGAGCCAGTATAACGACCGCCAGTACCCAGCGTCAGACCTGAAAGTGGACCGTCAAAGAAGGTGTAATCAGCCCACAGAGAAGCCATGTGTTTTGGCACCTGCGCAGGCGTATTGCCTTTGTAGGTGGTGTCGGTGGTGTATTCCGCGTCGGTATAGGTATAAGAACCGACCACGTTAACACTCGCCGACAGCGCCGCTTTTGCTTCGATCTCTACGCCACGCGCACGGATCTCGCCACCTTCAACCGAGAAGAAGGAACCCTCAGGATCTGCCATCAGGTTGTTGGTTTTGGTGAGATTATACAGCGCGCCAGTCACCACAATTGGGCGATCTTCCGGTACGTATTTCACGCCGACTTCGTACTGCTTACCTTTAGACGGTGCGAAAATATTACCATCCTTCCCGACCTGTGAAGAAGGTTCAAACGATTCGCTATAGCTGAAGTACGGTGTTACGCCGTTATCAAATAGGTAGTTAACGCCACCACGCCAGGTGAACTGTTTGTCATCACGTTTATCTGTCGTTCCCGCTACGCGGTTAAGAGATTCTTGATCTGCCCAGTCGTAACGACCGCCCAGGGTGACCAGCACTTTATCCCACTGCGCCTGATCCTGAACGTAAATACCCGTTTGTTTCTGCTTATTCAGAATGCGGTACGGGCCGGAGTTTGCCGGATCTTTGGCATTGAAATCGAAATCGGTATTCACCGGATTGTACAGATCGAGCAGTGGCACAGAGTCGTCGTAACCAAACCAGGCGTTGATGTCATTACGCATACGCATAAAGTCGACACCGGTCAGCAGGGTGTGGTCGATATCGCCAGTGGCGAATTTGCTTTGCAACTGGGTATCAACAGAGAAGTTTTGCAGCTTCTCATCATCAACGACGTATTTACGCGCCAGATAATGGCCTTTATCCGCTGGCGCTAAAGCTGCACACTGCTGGCTGTAAGCATTCGCCGGATCGGAGCAGACGCCGTAACCATAAACGCTGTTTTGCGAGGTTTTGTTTTCAGCAAAGCGCAGGTTCTGACGCACAGTAAAGGTGTCGTTAAATTCGTGGTCGAAGCTGTAGCCAATCATCTTCTCATTACGAGAATAGGTGTTGTTCTTCGCCCCTTCGTTAAAGTCAGTCGGCAGACGCTTACCGTTTGGCAGCGTATCGACGGTCCCTTCTTTCGGCAACCAGCCGTAATAACCGGTTTCCGGTTCATTCTGGAAGTAAGAAAGGAAGGTGAAATTGGTTTTATCGTCCGGACGCCAGGTGAACGCTGGAGCAATAGCATAACGCTGCTCTTCCGCGCCCTTTTGCTGGGCATTGGCAGAGCGCGCAAGTCCGGTCAGACGATAAGAGTAAACGCCATCATCATCCAGCGCATCGCTGAAATCAAAACCGGTCTGGAACAGGCTGTCAGTCCCTGCTTTAAACTGAATTTCTTTCAGCGGTTCGGTAGTCGGGCGCTTGCTGACCATGTTCAACAAGCCACCAGGGCTGCTTTTCCCGTACAGCACAGATACCGGACCACGCATGATTTCAGCGCGCTCCAGCATATACGGGTCGATGACCGCATCGTTATAGAAGTTGCCCTGCATCTTCAGGCCATTCAGATAGTTGTTCTGGCTTTGACCGTCAGCTGCGAAACCACGGATGATCAGGTAATCGTAAGTGTTGGATGCGCCACGGGTTCCCACGGCAACGCCAGGGGTGTAGCTAAGCGCCTCTTTAACTGACTTCGGCTGATGCAGCGCCATCTCTTCGGCGGTCACAACAGAAATAGACTGTGGCACTTTTTGAATCGGCGTATCTGTTTTGGTGCCGGTGGCGGACTGTCGCGCCGCAATAGTTGCAGCCGGCCCCCATGCGCTTTCTTGCGGCGCAGGTGCAGCGGTAACGGTGATAGTGTCTTCTTTCGGTTCAACCGCTGCCTGTGCATAAACAGACATGCCGCTAACCGCTGTGGCTACTACAACTGCGATTTTACGCAGCGAGTGTTTTGGCTGAGCAGTTTTGGAACGCGCCATTGGTATATCTCTGATGAAAGTGAATGATAACGTAAACGAGAATGATTATTATAAAGATAAAATAATATTCGAAACGGCGAGACGATAGCAAGCAGTACCCATCAGAGATCCAACCAAAGGGTCAATAAATAACCAGATGAAAAGAAAGGGTTAATGCTTTTGGAGGGATGTTATTTTACCGGATGGCTACTCGCCATCCGGTATGTCACGCTTAGACGTTAATTACTACCAAACATATCCTTGATCCAGCCTGCCACGCCGTCGCTGTCTTTCTGCTGCTGTTGAGCAGGTTGCTGTTGCTGCTGTGAAGACTGATCAAATGGATTGCCTGACGGCTGCTGCTGTACCTCACTCTGCTGGCACAGCGATTGCGGATCGCTGGTCCAGACCGGCAAAGTACGCATACCACCGCTGCAAACAAAGTTACCATCGTAATCCACGCCCATATCCACGATATCTTCCGGCGGTACAAGATTCAGCGGTGTTGGTGTCTGATTAGCCAGATAACGCTGGTAAATCGACATCGCCCCGCTGGCACCGTACAGCTTAGTCGGCTGGTTGTTATCGCGGCCTACCCAGGTGATGGTCACCGTGCTGCCGTCAATGCCCGCAAACCAGGTATCAACGTTGTTGTTGGTAGTCCCCGTTTTCCCTGCCAGATGCAGGTTTGGATATTTCGCCCCAAGCTGACGTCCTGTACCACGTTGCACCACTTGCTGCATAGTCCACAGCGTCAGATACGCCGCCTGCGCCGGAACTGCGCGTTCCGCCTGCGGGAAGCTCTGATACAGCACCTTACCATCTTCCGCGATTACCGAACGCAGCGCAGAAAGCGGCGCGCGGTTACCGCCGCTGGCGATAGTCTGGAACGCCTGCGCCACTTCGATTGGCGTTAAGTTCAGCGCTCCCAGCAACATTGCCGGAACTGGATTCAACTGGTCTTTCGGCACGCCCAGTTTGATCCAGGTATCCGTAACCGCAGGCAGCCCCAGCGCCATCCCCAGATTCACCGTCGGCACGTTCATCGAACGGGTCAACGCATCCACCAGCATCACTCTGCCGCTTTCGCTATAGCGACGATCATCGTTCTGCGGTGACCAGACCTGACCGTTCGGCTGACGCAGCGCGATTGGCGCATCGGCAATCCACGTGTTCAGGCGATAGATTTTCGGCTGGCTTAACGCCGTAAGGTAAGTCGCTGGTTTTGCCAGTGAACCAATCGAACGACGCGCCTGCATCGCACGGTTGTAGCCCGCGAACTGCGGTTCAGCCCCCCCGACCATCGCACGGACTTCGCCACTAAAGCGATCAACGACGACAATCGCCGTTTCCAGATCGCTCAACTTACGCTGTTTCTTCAGTGCAGGAATGCCTTCTACGGCAGCTTTTTCTGCCGCATCCTGGGCCACTGAGTCAAAAGTAGTGAAGATCTTCACACCAGAGAGATCTTTCACCTTATCGCCCAGTTTCGCCTGCAACTCCTGACGCACCAGCTGCATAAAGGCTGGCTGAGGAGAGATTACTCCGCCGCGTGGCTGTACGCCCAGCGGTCGCGCACTCAGCATTTCATACAGTTCGCCGTCAATAATCTGCTGTTGTTGCAGCAAACGCAGCACCAGGTTACGTCGCTCCAGCGCCAGTTTCGGATTACGCCACGGGTTGTAGATCGACGCGCCTTTCACCATGCCAACTAACAGCGCCTGCTGGTCAAGGCTCAACTCTTCTACCGGGCGACCAAAGTAGTACAGGCTCGCCAGCGGGAAGCCACGAATTTCGTTGTCGCCGCTCTGACCGAGATACACCTCGTTCATATACAGCTCAAGAATGCGATCTTTGCTGTAACGTGCATCCATGATCAACGCCATATAGGCTTCGTTCGCTTTACGCCAGTAAGAACGTTCGCTGGAGAGGAACAGGTTTTTCACTAACTGTTGCGTCAGTGTACTCGCCCCCTGCACCGTGCGTCCGGCTGTCAGGTTCGCCAGCACCGCACGTCCAATGGAGTAGAGGCTGATGCCATCATGCTCGTAGAAATGACGGTCTTCTGTCGCCAGCAAGGTATCTACCAGCAAGTCCGGGAAACCACTGCGCGGCACAAACAGACGCTGCTCACCATTTGGTGAGGAGATCATGGTGATCAGGCGCGGATCAAGACGGAAGAAACCGAACTGACGGTTGTTCTCCATATTGACGATGGTCGCCAGATGATCACCATCAAAAGTCAGACGCGCACGCACCTGCCCTTCTTTACTGTCCGGGAAATCAAACGGACGGCGGATCATTTCAATGCTGTTGGCCTGCACGGTAAATTCGCCAGGACGGGTCATCTTCGACACCTGACGATACTGGGTCGCCTCCAGCAGTTTCACCATCTCGTTCTTGCTGATGGTCATATCTGGTTCAAGGTTAACCATTCGGCCATAGACCGCCGCTGGCAACTGCCAGACCTTGCCATCAATACGGCTACGAATTTTTTGATCGAGATAAACGCCGTAAATGGCGATCAGCACGGCAAAAACGATAGCCAGTTTTAGCAGCAGCCATAACCAGCCGCGTTTGCCACGAGGCTTACGCCCTTTTCCTTTGCCCTTTCCTTTGCGCGGCATCGGTTCTTCGTCCTCATAGTCATCATAATCGTCGTAATCATCGTCGTCTTCGTAACGACGACGGCTTACCTTTTGTTTGACTGGACGCGTCGGTTTCCCTTTGCGTCCAATTGGCTCGCGGTCATTCCCGGCCATGCTTTTTCTCCGCAATATTCAGGCGCAAAAGCCCGATTTTCTGTTCTTCTGTTGCAATACAGAAGAAGATATCTCTCAAAATGCTTTTATCCCTCTCCCTGTGGGAGAGGGCCGGGGTGAGGGCATCAGCGCGCACATTGCCCCTATGCCCGTTTACCAACCTTACGAATACTTTTTCGTCCGCCGCGTTGGTGCGGTATTCGCCGGGTCGTCCGGCCAGACGTGTTTGGGATAACGCCCTTTCATCTCCTTTTGCACCTCACGATACGCCCCTTTCCAGAAGGCCCCCAAATCACGGGTGATTTGCAGCGGCCTTTGGGCGGGTGAAAGCAACTCCAGCACCAGTGGCACACGCCCCTGGGCGATTGTCGGATTGGTGGCTTCGCCAAACATCTCCTGCATTCTTACTGCCAGCGCAGGCGGGTTATCTTCATGATAACGAATGGCGATCCGACTTCCCGTCGGCACAGTGTAATGCGCAGGCAGGGAACTCACCAGACGTTGCTGCATTCCCCAATCGAGTAATCCATGCAGCGCCTGGTAAATATCGACTGATTTCAGGCCACGTAGCGAATGTACGCCGCTCATATGCGGCAACAACCACGTTTCAAGCGTCGCCAATAAACTCGCGTCATCGACCGCTGGCCAGTCATACTCTGGTAACCACTTCGCAGCGCACAGTAAACGCAGGCGTAGCTGTTCCGCTTCTGGCGTCCAGTTGAGGACGTTTAATCCTTTATCGCGTATACCGTTAAGCATCGCCTGATGTAATTCTTCTTCCGAAGGTTTCGCTAGTGGCTGCACTTTTACCGTGAGCTGGCCAATTTGCAGCCGACGCCAGGCTTTCAGCGTGCCTTGAGCGTCGTCCCACTCCACAGTGTCAGACTGCTGCACCAGTTGCGGGCAACGTTCTACTAACGTATCAATATCGACCGGCAGCGCCAGCAAAATCCGCGCATCCGGCAAGGCGCTGCCCTGCAATAATAACGGTGCGATCAGCCATTCGTGGCGGTTTAACGCGTCGTCGGCATCCAGCATCGCCCCCATGCCGTTCGCCAGTTGATAGCGTCCATCTTGCCCACGCCGACGAGCAATACGCTCGGCAAACGCTCGGGTGAGTAGCGGCGCAATAAGCGAACTGTCCTCCTCACCGCCGCGAACGTTTAAGCGTTTCAACAGTTGCTGACTACGTTGCTGCCAGGCTGGTTGATTACGCGAGAACGCCACGCCAAGATCGCCATTACCCATCCGTGGCGGTTCTTCGAGTATGGCGGCAATTTTTGCGGCGGTAGCCGCTTCATCGTCGCTCTTCGCACTCACCAGCATTGCCGCTAAACGCGGATCGTTACCCAGCGCCGCCATTTTTTGCCCTTGCGCACTAAGCCGTTCACCGTCCAGCGCCCCCAGCATGTGTAACAGACGTTTCGCCGCCTGTAGATTCACCGCTGGCGGGTGATCCAGCCAGTTCATCTGTGCCGGATCGCTACATCCCCATTGCAGTAATTCCATCAACAAACCGGAGAGATCGCTTTGTAAGATCTCCGGTTCACTTTGCGCTGCGGCGCGTTCCGCCTGCTCTTTAGCGATTAAATGCAGGCAAATACCTGGCTCCAGACGCCCGGCGCGCCCGGCACGTTGGGTCATCGACGCCTGGCTAACGCGCTGAGTGATCAACCGAGTAAGACCCGTACGCGGATCAAAGCGCGCTACCCTTTCCTGGGCGCAATCCACCACCAGACGGATACCTTCGATGGTTAGACTGGTTTCAGCGATGTTGGTCGCCAGCACCACTTTGCGCATTCCTTGCGGCGCAGGGAGGATAGCTTTTCGCTGATCGTTCAGCGACAACGCGCCATACAGCGGGCAGAGCAACACATCACTGCCGATACGTGACGCCAATTGTTCCTGCACGCGCTGAATTTCTCCGACACCAGGTAAAAATAACAGTAATGACCCAGTTTCCTGGCGCAGCAATTCGGCGGTAGCGGCAGCTACTGCTTCGTCAAAGCGTTGGTGTGCAGGCAACGGCAAATAGCGGCGCTCCACCGGATACGAGCGCCCTTCGGAAACAACAACGGGCGCTTCTGGCAGCATCTGCTGCAAGCGATCGTTATCCAGCGTAGCCGACATAATTAGCAGCTTTAAGTCATCGCGCAGACCTTGTTGCACATCGAGTAACAACGCCAGCGCCAAATCCGCCTGCAAACTGCGTTCATGAAATTCATCGAGGATCACCAGCCCCACGCCGTTCAGTTCTGGGTCGCGCTGGATCATGCGCGTCAACACGCCTTCGGTGACCACTTCCAGACGAGTATTCGGCCCGACGCAGTTTTGCGCACGCATCCGGTAGCCAACTGTGTCGCCAGGCTTTTCGTTCAGCAGCTCCGCCAGGCGTTGCGCAACGTTACGCGCCGCCAGTCGACGTGGCTCCAACAGGATGATTTTCCCGTGAATCCCTGGATGCGCCAGCAGTTGCAGCGGTAGCCAGGTCGATTTTCCGGCTCCGGTCGGCGCACTTAATAACACCTGCGGCGCATAATCGAGGGCGGCAAGTAATTCAGGTAAGACGGCTGCAACGGGTAACGACGACACAAAACGCTCCAGAGGGTTAACATTCTTCGCGCCACATTGTAGCATCGCGGTAATTCATAACCGAGTGCCTGACATGTCTGAACCGCAACGGCTGTTCTTTGCCATTGACCTACCTGCTGAAATCCGCGAACAGATTATTCACTGGCGCGCCGCACAGTTTCCACCTGAAGCGGGCCGCCCGGTTGCTGCTGAGAATTTGCATCTGACGTTGGCGTTTTTAGGCGAAGTAAGCGCAGACAAAGAGAAGGCGCTCTCACTGCTGGCCGGGCGAATTCGTCAACCCGGTTTTACACTCACGCTTGATGACGCAGGTCAGTGGCTGCGTTCACGCGTGGTATGGTTGGGTATGCGCCAGCCGCCGCGCGGCTTAATCCAACTGGCGAATATGCTTCGTTCTCAGGCAGCACGCAGTGGTTGTTTTCAAAGCAATCGACCATTTCATCCGCATATCACCTTATTGCGCGACGCCAGCGAGGCGGTAACAATCCCACCGCCTGGTTTTAATTGGTCATATGAGGTGAAGGAGTTCACTCTTTATGCTTCCTCGTTTGCCCGTGGGCGTACACGCTACACACAGCTCAAACGCTGGACGCTGACGCAATAAAAAGGATTGTCATAATGGAATTTTCTCCTCCTTTACAGCGCGCCACGCTAATTCAGCGTTATAAACGCTTTTTAGCCGATGTGATCACACCTGATGGTCGTGAATTGACGCTACACTGCCCCAACACTGGCGCGATGACCGGTTGTGCAACGCCTGGCGATACCGTCTGGTATTCGACTTCCGACAATACAAAACGGAAATACCCGCACACCTGGGAATTAACCCAAAGCCAAAGCGGCGCATTTATTTGCGTTAATACGCTTTGGGCGAATAGATTGACGAAAGAGGCTATCCTTAATGGGGAAATTTCGGAGCTATCAGGCTATAGCTCGCTGAAAAGCGAAGTAAAATACGGTGCCGAGCGCAGTCGTATTGACCTCATGTTACAGGCGAGGTTTCGACCTGACTGCTATATTGAAGTGAAATCGGTTACGTTAGCGGAAAATGAGCAAGGTTACTTTCCCGATGCCGTTACCCAACGTGGGCAGAAACATCTTCGGGAGTTGATGAGCGTAGCGGCTGAAGGCCAACGAGCGGTGATTTTTTTCGCTGTACTGCATTCAGCCATTACACGGTTTTCACCCGCGCGCCACATCGATGAGAAATACGCGCAACTATTGTCAGAAGCACAACAGAGGGGAGTAGAAATTCTGGCTTATAAAGCGGAACTTTCTGCTGAAGGTATGGCTCTTAAAAAATCACTGCCTGTTACATTGTAGTAGTGTAAGTAACTGGTTAATTTACATTCTGGTCGCGTGCGCAAATACGCTTTTCCTCACACAGTTGTCAAGTGTTACGTTTAGATAATTGCTATCCGGAAAAGCATCTGCTATTTATAGCGGCCTCATTTTTCCCCCGAACATGGGGATCGATAGTGCGTGTTAAGGAGAAGCAACATGCAAGAAGGGCAAAACCGTAAAACATCGTCCCTGAGTATTCTCGCCATCGCTGGGGTGGAGCCATATCAGGAGAAGCCGGGCGAAGAGTATATGAACGAAGCCCAGCTGGCGCACTTCCGTCGTATTCTGGAAGCATGGCGTAATCAACTCAGGGATGAAGTCGATCGCACCGTTACACATATGCAGGATGAAGCAGCCAACTTCCCGGACCCGGTAGACCGTGCAGCCCAGGAAGAAGAGTTCAGCCTCGAACTGCGTAACCGCGATCGCGAGCGTAAGCTGATCAAAAAGATCGAGAAGACGCTGAAAAAAGTGGAAGACGAAGATTTCGGCTACTGCGAATCTTGCGGTGTTGAAATTGGTATTCGTCGTCTGGAAGCGCGCCCGACAGCCGATCTGTGCATCGACTGCAAAACGCTGGCTGAAATTCGCGAAAAACAGATGGCTGGCTAATTACAGCCGTTCCATCACGTTTACCACAGGCGGGAAATACTCCCGCCTTATTTTTTGTTCAAAGAGATGACAGACACACAGTATATTGGTCGCTTCGCCCCCTCTCCTTCCGGCGAGCTTCATTTTGGTTCTCTGATTGCTGCGCTTGGCAGCTATTTGCAGGCTCGCGCCCGGCAAGGTCGCTGGCTGGTACGCATTGAAGATATCGACCCGCCTCGTGAAGTTCCCGGTGCCGCAGAAAATATCCTGCGCCAGCTGGAACATTACGGCCTGCACTGGGACGGCGATGTTCTTTGGCAATCCCAACGTCACGACGCCTATCGCGAAGCACTCGCCTGGTTACATGAGCAAGAGCTAAGTTATTACTGCACCTGCACGCGTGCGCGTATCCAAAGCATTGGCGGTATTTACGACGGTCATTGCCGAACATTGCATCATGGACCAGACAACGCGGCTGTGCGTATTCGGCAGTTGTATCCGGTCACGCAGTTTACTGATCAACTACGCGGAATTATTCACGCCGACGAAAAACTGGCGCGAGAAGATTTTATTATTCATCGTCGTGATGGTTTGTTTGCCTATAACCTGGCGGTGGTGGTCGATGATCACTTCCAGGGCGTCACAGAAATTGTTCGTGGGGCAGATTTAATTGAACCGACAGTGCGGCAAATCTCGCTGTACCAGCTTTTTGGCTGGCAGGTGCCAGATTACATTCATTTACCGCTGGCGCTAAACGCACAAGGCACTAAACTTTCCAAGCAGAATCATGCGCCTGCGTTACCGAAAGGCGATCCGCGCCCTGTGCTAATCGCGGCACTTCATTTTCTGGGTCAGCAGGCAGAAGCGCACTGGCAGGATTACAGCGTAGAGCAAATCCTTCAGTCAGCCGTCAAAAACTGGACGCTGACCGCCGTGCCAGAGTCGGCAATTGTAAATTCAACATTCTCAAATGCGTCATGCTGAGCTATGATTAGCCGCTATTTTTTTGTCCTGAATGATGTTTGACACTACCGAGGTGTATTATTTTTACCCGAGTCGCTAATTTTTGCCGCAAGGTGTTGAGCCGCGAGGAGAGCGAAGCTGAACAAGCAGTCGCCCGTCCACAGGTGACGGTGATCCCGCGCGAGCAGCATGCTATTTCCCGCAAAGATATCAGTGAAAATGCCCTGAAGGTAATGTACAGGCTCAATAAAGCGGGATACGAAGCCTGGCTGGTTGGCGGCGGCGTACGCGACCTGTTACTTGGCAAAAAGCCGAAAGATTTTGACGTGACCACCAACGCCACGCCTGAGCAGGTGCGCAAATTGTTCCGTAATTGCCGCCTGGTAGGTCGCCGTTTCCGTCTAGCTCATGTGATGTTTGGCCCGGAAATTATCGAAGTCGCCACCTTCCGAGGTCACCACGAAGGCAATGTCAGCGACCGCACGACTTCTCAGCGCGGGCAAAACGGCATGTTGCTACGCGACAACATTTTCGGCTCCATCGAAGAAGACGCCCAGCGCCGCGATTTCACTATTAATAGTCTGTATTACAGCGTCGCGGATTTTACCGTCCGTGATTACGTTGGTGGCATGCAGGATCTGAAAGACGGTGTTATCCGCCTGATTGGGAACCCGGAAACGCGCTACCGTGAAGATCCGGTACGTATGCTGCGCGCAGTACGTTTTGCCGCGAAACTGGGGATGCGCATCAGCCCAGAAACTGCCGAGCCGATCCCACGCCTTGCTACTCTGCTCAACGATATTCCGCCAGCACGCCTGTTTGAAGAGTCTCTTAAACTGCTGCAAGCGGGCTACGGTTACGAAACCTATAAACTGCTGTGTGAATATAATCTGTTCCAGCCGCTGTTCCCGACCATTACCCGTTACTTCACGGAAAATGGCGACAGCCCAATGGAGCGAATCATTGAGCAGGTACTGAAGAATACCGATACGCGTATTCATAACGATATGCGCGTTAACCCGGCGTTTTTGTTTGCCGCCATGTTCTGGTATCCACTGCTGGAAACAGCGCAGAAAATTGCTCAGGAAAGCGGCCTGACCTATCACGACGCTTTCGCGCTGGCGATGAACGACGTACTGGACGAAGCCTGCCGTTCACTGGCAATCCCGAAACGTCTGACTACGCTAACTCGCGATATCTGGCAGCTGCAGCTGCGTATGTCCCGTCGTCAGGGCAAACGGGCATGGAAACTGCTGGAGCATCCGAAATTCCGCGCCGCCTACGACCTGCTGTCCCTGCGTGCTGAAGTGGAACGCAACGCCGAGCTGCAACGTCTGGCGAAATGGTGGGGTGAGTTCCAGGTTTCTGCGCCACCAGACCAAAAAGGGATGCTCAACGAGCTGGATGAAGATCCAACACCGCGCCGTCGTACTCGCCGTCCGCGCAAACGCGCGCCGCGTCGCGAGGGTACCGCATGACGGTGGCGTATATTGCCATAGGCAGCAATCTGGCCTCTCCGCTGGAGCAGGTCAATGCTGCCGTGAAAGCATTAGGTGACATTCCGGAAAGCCGCATTCTTGCCGTTTCTTCATTTTACCGTACCCCACCGCTGGGGCCGCAAGATCAACCCGATTACTTAAACGCAGCCGTAGCGCTGGAAACCGCTCTTGCCCCTGAAGAGTTACTCAATCACACACAGCGTATTGAGTTGCAGCAAGGTCGCGTCCGCAAAGCTGAACGCTGGGGGCCACGCACGCTGGACCTCGACATTATGTTATTCGGTAATGAAACGATTAATACCGAACGACTCACCGTTCCGCACTACGATATGAAAAATCGTGGATTTATGCTGTGGCCGCTGTTTGAGATTGCGCCGGAGCTGGTTTTTCCTGATGGAACAACATTAGACAACTTATTACGAATAAATAAATACGATGAATTAAATAAGTGGTAATACAATAATCTCTTGAATATAAATAAATTCTGAAAATACTTCCCAACAATTGCAATCAATGCTTCCTTTAAGCTACAACCACAATTAATAATATATTCCACCCTCTTAACCCTCCCACCCCATACACTATTTTTTCAACTTTAGATATTTAGTTTTACTTAAAGATGAATTAAGTGGATATATAATTTTTATTATGCACAATATCCCCCCTAATGATGA
Organism: Escherichia sp. E2586; assembly: GCF_005781105.1. Classification (NCBI taxonomy): domain Bacteria; kingdom Pseudomonadati; phylum Pseudomonadota; class Gammaproteobacteria; order Enterobacterales; family Enterobacteriaceae; genus Escherichia; species Escherichia sp. E2586. The sequence continues at coordinate 370,797 of NZ_VATN01000004.1, read as the reverse complement.
GCAGATGTAACATTCGGTAAATTCAAGTCCTCATCATTAACAAACCAATCTTTCTAGTCTATCGGGCCTCCCCATGTGCGGACTCCCGATTGAAGTTAAACTCATGGAATATAATTCAAGGATTTTTATGTCTAAAAAATTAGGTTTTGCCCTGTCTGGTCTTATGCTGGCAATGGTTGCAGGTACTGCTTCTGCAGATATGGACGGTGGTCAGTTAAATATCAGCGGTCTGGTTGTTGATAACACCTGTGAAACCCGTGTAGACGGTGGTAACAAAGATGGTCTAATCCTGCTGCAAACTGCAACTGTTGGTGAAATCACTGACGGCGTACTGAATGATACCGTTGGTGCTAAAGCTAAACCTTTCAGCATCACCGTTGACTGTAGCAAAGCGAACCCGAATCCAGGTAGCACAGCTAAAATGACCTTCGGTTCTGTTTTCTTTGGTAATAGCAAAGGAACGCTGAACAACGACATGTCTATTAACAACCCGTCTGATGGCGTAAATATCGCTCTGCACAATATTGATGGTTCCACTATCAAACAGGTTCAAATTAACAACCCCGGCGATGTGTATACTAAAACCATGGATGCAACGACAAAATCTGCAATTTATGATTTTAAAGCATCTTACGTTCGTGCTGACGCAAATCAGACAGCGACTGCTGGTTATGTAAAAACTAACACTGCATACACCATTACTTATCAGTAAGTATTCACCAATTAAATTGATTGAATGAATATACAGGGAATAGTATTAATAATTACTATTTTTATATTATTCCCTGTTTTAATTAACTCTGTCAGGGATGGTTTATGTTTTTTAACACCAAACATACAGCAGCTTTATGCTTCGTAACCTGTATGGCTTTTAGCTCATCGTCTATTGCGGATATTGTCATTTCGGGTACTCGCGTAATATATAAAAGCGATCAAAAAAGTGTCAGCGTACGTCTGGAAAATAAAGGGAATAACCCGTTACTTGTCCAGAGTTGGTTAGATACTGGCGATGACAACGCTGAACCTGGCAGTATTACAGTCCCCTTTACCGCCACACCGCCAGTATCGCGTATTGATGCCAAACGTGGGCAAACAATCAAACTGATGTACACCGCCAGTACCTCACTGCCTAAAGACAGGGAGAGCGTATTCTGGTTTAACGTACTGGAAGTTCCACCAAAACCAGATGCAGAAAAGGTCGCGAATCAAAGCCTGCTGCAACTGGCATTTCGCACACGTATAAAACTGTTCTATCGCCCGGATGGATTGAAGGGAAATCCCTCTGAAGCCCCATTAGCCCTGAAATGGTCCTGGTCAGGTTCAGACGGTAAAACGGCATTACAAGTCACTAATCCAACGCCTTACTACGTCTCTTTTAGCAGTGGCGATTTAGAAGCCAGCGGTAAACGCTATCCGATTGATGTGAAAATGATTGCACCATTCAGTGATGAAGTCATGAAAGTCAATGGCCTTAATGGCAAAGCAAATTCTTCAAAAGTGCACTTTTACGCCATTAATGACTTTGGTGGCGCCATTGAAGGTAATGCCCGACTGTAATCAGGCAAGGATATAATTCCGCAGGAAGCATAGCGTGACTATAAAATATACTAAAAATTATCATCATCATCTGACCCGTATCGCCACGTTATGCGCGCTGCTGTATTGCAATAGTGCTTTCAGTGCTGAACTCGTTGAATATGACCCTACCTTCCTGATGGGGCAGAATGCATCTAATATTGATCTCAGTCGATACAGCGAAGGTAACCCCGCTATACCGGGTGTTTACGACGTCAGTGTTTATGTCAACGATCAACCAATCATTAACCAAAGTATTACATTTGTAGCGATTGAAGGAAAAAAGAACGCCCAGGCCTGTATCACATTAAAGAATTTATTGCAGTTTCATATTAATTCCCCCGATATAAATAACGAAAAAGCCGTTCTGCTTGCCCGGGATGAAACGCTCGGTGATTGCCTCAATTTGACGGAAATTATCCCTCAGGCTTCCGTTCGTTATGACGTTAACGATCAACGTCTGGATATAGACGTTCCTCAAGCCTGGGTAATGAAAAATTACCAAAACTATGTTGATCCATCATTATGGGAAAACGGCATTAATGCGGCTATGTTGTCATATAACCTCAACGGATATCATAGTGAAACCCCTGGTCGAAGAAATGACAGCATTTATGCTGCTTTTAACGGTGGTATGAATTTAGGTGCATGGCGACTGCGAGCCTCCGGCAACTACAACTGGATGACCGATTCTGGCAGTAATTATGATTTTAAGAATCGGTATGTACAACGAGATATCGCCTCACTACGCTCTCAATTAATTATTGGTGAATCTTATACTACGGGCGAAACCTTTGATTCCGTCAGTATCCGAGGCATTCGCGTATACAGTGACAGCCGAATGTTGCCTCCGACATTAGCCAGCTTTGCACCTATCATACATGGCGTCGCCAATACCAATGCCAAAGTCTCTATTACGCAAGGCGGCTATAAGATTTATGAAACGACTGTGCCTCCAGGCGCTTTCGTCATTGATGATCTTAGCCCGTCAGGGTACGGCAGTGATCTTATTGTGACCATCGAAGAATCCGATGGCTCAAAAAGGACATTCTCGCAACCTTTTTCATCGGTTGTTCAAATGTTACGCCCTGGCGTTGGACGTTGGGATATTAGCGGCGGCCAGGTCTTAAAAGATGATATTCAGGATGAACCTAATTTATTTCAGGCCAGCTACTACTACGGTCTGAATAACTATCTGACGGGTTATACTGGTATTCAGATTACCGATAATAACTATACCGCCGGTTTGTTAGGTCTTGGCCTGAATACCTCAGTCGGTGCATTTTCTTTCGATGTGACTCACTCCAATGTCCGTATCCCGGATGATAAAACATACCAGGGGCAAAGTTATCGTGTTTCCTGGAACAAATTATTCGAAGAAACAAGTACTTCACTGAATATCGCGGCCTATCGCTATTCAACACAAAATTACCTTGGTCTTAATGATGCACTAACTCTAATTGATGAAGTGAAACATCCCGAACAAGATCTTGAACCACAAAACATGCGTAATTACTCGCGCATGAAAAATCAGGTTACGGTCAGTATTAACCAACCGTTGAAATTTGAGAAAAAAGATTACGGTTCATTTTATCTTTCCGGAAGTTGGTCCGATTACTGGGCTTCAGGACAAAATCGTAGCAATTACTCTATTGGCTACAGTAACAGTACATCCTGGGGCAGCTACAGTGTCAGTGCACAGCGTTCATGGAATGAAAACGGCGACACTGACGATAGCATTTATCTCAGTTTCACCATTCCTATTGAAAAATTACTTGGCACTGAACAGCGTACTTCAGGTTTCCAGAGTATTGATACTCAAATGAGCAGTGACTTTAAGGGCAATAATCAACTCAACGTCAGTAGCAGTGGCTATAGCGATAACGCTCGCGTCAGTTATAGCGTGAATACAGGCTATACGATGAATAAAGCCAGTAAAGATATGAGTTATGTTGGTGGATATGCCAGCTATGAGTCACCGTGGGGAACCCTGGCCGGTTCAGTTTCTGCGAATAGCGATAACAGTCGTCAAGTTTCTCTCAGCACTGACGGTGGTTTTGTATTACATAGCGGCGGCCTGACCTTCAGTAATGACAGTTTTAGCGACTCCGATACACTGGCGGTAGTTCAGGCTCCTGGTGCCAAAGGGGCTCGAATAAATTATGGCAACAGCACTATCGATCGGTGGGGTTATGGTGTCACCAGTGCCCTTTCTCCTTATCATGAAAACCGTATCGCGCTGGATATCAACGATCTTGAGAACGATGTTGAATTAAAAAGTACCAGTGCTGTTGCTGTGCCGCGTCAGGGTTCAGTCGTCTTTGCTGATTTTGAAACTGTGCAAGGGCAATCAGCGATTATGAACATCACTCGAAGTGATGGTAAAAATATTCCATTTGCTGCAGATATTTATGATGAGCAGGGTAATGTAATTGGTAATGTTGGACAGGGTGGACAGGCTTTTGTTCGTGGTATTGAGCAGCAAGGAAATATCAGCATTAAATGGCTCGAAGAAAGTAAACCTGTAAGTTGTCTTGCGCATTATCAACAAAGTTCAGAAGCAGAAAAAATAGCGCAATCTATTATTCTGAATGGAATTCGGTGTCAGATTCAGTAACTACAAGGGACGTCAAATGATAAAAACAACGCCACATAAAATAGCGATACTGATGGGAATATTATTATCACCCTCAGTATTTGCAACGGATATTAATGTAGAGTTTACAGCCACTGTCAAAGCGACAACCTGTAACATCACACTTACTGGTAATAATGTCACGAATGATGGTAATAATAACTACACATTAAAAATCCCTAAGATGGGGCTGGATAAGATCGCAAATAAAACGACAGAAGCTCAGGCTGATTTTAAACTGGTTGCCAGTGGGTGCAGCAGTGGCATTAGCTGGATCGATACCACTCTGACCGGAAACGCCTCATCAAGTTCACCCAAGCTTATTATACCGCTGTCTGGTGATACAAATTCTACGACAAGTTATATCGGTATAGGTTTCAAGAGACGGAATACTGATGATGCCACTTTTCTTAAACCCAACAGTGCGGAAAAGATACGCTGGGACACAGGCGAAATACCGTCCGACAAAGGTCTTGAAATGACTGTTGCGCTACGTGAAACATCTCAAGGCGCTGGTGTGCCGGGGAACTTCCGCGCTCTGGCGACGTTTAATTTCATCTATCAATAATAAGGATAATTAAGATGACATTTAAAAATTTACGTTATGGATTATCCAGCAGTGTCGTTTTGGCTGCCTCATTGTTCAGCGTACCCTCTTATGCAGCAACAGACAGCATTGGGCTGACCGTTATTACCACTGTGGAAATGGGTACCTGCACAGCAACACTTATGGATGGTAATAATAAAATCTCCACGGTTAATTTTGGTGATGTATATATATCTGAAATCAATGCTAAAACCAAAATTAAAACATTCAAACTACAGTTTAAAGATTGTGCAGGAATTCCAGGAAAGAAAGCATATATAACATTAACCAAAGTTGGCACATGTGAAGGAAATGCCAATAATGGTGATGGATTTGCCAATGCATCTACATCCACAGAAAAAGCAAATGCGGTTGTGGTTGAAGTCTGGGGTGCCATAACACCAGATCGAGCAGATAAAAATAAACAATTTAGCTGCGCTACTCCTCAAGCGAAAGAAAAGAGTATTGTGGGTGCAACAGGTACTAATGTTGTGGACTTTGATATGAGTGCAGTCCTTGTGGTAGATAAGGATAAAACTGTCAATAATGTTACGGCAGGTAATTTTTTCGCCCCTGCAACATTTACTATCACCTATAACTAACAGACTGACAGATTCAGGAACTATATATGCATCCCACTCAACGTAAGCTGATGAATAGAATAATTCTGTTTCTGTCATTACTGTTTCCCATTACCTGTCCAGCCATCGCTGGACAGGATATCGACCTTGTTGCCAATGTAAAAAACAGCACGTGCAATAGCGGAATCAGTAACCAGGGTAATATTGATCTTGGCGTCGTTGGGGTGGGATATTTTTCTGGTAATGTTACTCCTGAAAGTTACCAACCTGGTGGAAAAGAGTTCACTGTTACTGTCTCAGACTGTGCATTCCAGGGAACTGGCGATGTGTTAAATCAATTACATATTGATTTTAGAGCTCTTAGCGGTGTCATGGCTGCTGGGTCCAGGCAAATATTTGCCAATGACGAAGCAACAGGCGCTAAAAATGTTGGCGTAGTTATTTTTTCTATCCAGGATTCTGCAAATACGTTCAATGTATTAAATACAGCAGGTATATCACGCTCAGTCTATCCCGTGATGACATCAGTAATGGATAATTCATCATGGAAATTTTATGCCAGAATGCAGAAAATTGATTCCACACTGGATGTTACTTCTGGCCAAGTCAAAAGCACCGTACTGGTTGATATTTATTATGAGTAACTCTAATGTAAGAAAAAACAATATGCACACACAGACCACCACATATTATATGCACGTATTATTTAAATTTTTCTATATAATTCTAACTACACTATTCTGCATCTCAGCTTACGCAAACAATACAAGTTTCATTGTAGGTAATAATGCTGGCGTTGATGCCTTTATTGGTCCATCTTCAAGCGGAAAAGCAATATTTCGTTATGCGACTATTACTAACAATCTGGTGTTTTATAAACCACCTCCCGGTGATGGCATTAACAAAACTGATGTAAAACTGTTTTGGTCTCAACTAGATAGTTTGGGAGGGAGTGGGGGGACAGGGACTCTTTACTGTAATACCAGTGGAAATGCCAGTGGGGCACCGATGAAAATTGAAAATGCAATGATTGACTCTCATTTAACTTACGCGGGTCATAAGTTATTTTCAACGTCTGTTCAGGGACTCTATTATACGCTATCAATTTCCAACATTTGGTCAGCCTGGGTCAAATCAAATATCAGTGGAGATAGTATTTATATTGGAGATAGCGCAGACCAATACTTTTCATTCTACATAGATGATGTGGATCTTCAGACAAGAGGTTGCGACAGAGCAAATACAACCAGTAAATATTGGGCTATTGGTGGTTTAATGCAGAGTCTCACCGTTGAATTTTATACTGATTCATCTTTCAACCCGACACAAAACCAACAGGTTCAGTTGTTAAGCTCATCCGACTATCTTTATGCTTTCAAGGCTTATGGTGTTGGTGATGGTATTAATCAACACAGCAATCACCTTTATATAAATTTTGATTTAGTCAATATAAAAATCACTTTACCTACTTGTTTTACTTCAGTATTAAGCGGCACCAATGTAAGCGGCTCTACAGTAAAAATGGGAGAATATGGTCCTGGACAAATTAAAAATGGCGCAACTCCGGTTCTTTTTGACATTTCGTTACAGAACTGTATTCGTGTTCGTAATATCGAAACAAAATTAGTTTCAACAAAAATCGGCATAGAAGACAAACAGCTTCTTGGAAACACCCTCACAGGAACGGGGGGGGCAAAAGGTGTCGGTGTACTTATTGAAGGATTAGCCACTAGCAGAAGCGCCTTAATGACTCTGAAGCCTAATGACGCAACCTCTGTATATAAAGATTATGAAGAGGAAGATGATAATACTGACGGAATTTACCCAGATAAAGGCAATGGAACGACACAACCACTTCACTTCCAGGCGACGTTAAAGCAAGACGGGAATATTGCTATCGAACCCGGTGAATTTAAAGCCACCAGTACATTCCAGGTAACCTATCCCTGATAACATTGTGGCACCGTCTGGTAATGGCGGTGCCACAATAGAGAAATCATTGCCCCCACCAATGTGACTGATAAAATGCCAGACAGCACAACATCATTTATCAGGATACGTTATGAAACCGACCACCATCTCCTTACTGCAGAAGTACAAACAGGAAAAAAAACGTTTCGCGACCATTACCGCTTACGACTACAGCTTCGCGAAACTTTTTGCTGATGAAGGACTTAACGTCATGCTGGTAGGCGACTCACTGGGCATGACGGTTCAGGGGCATGACTCCACCCTGCCAGTTACCGTTGCTGATATCGCCTACCATACCGCTGCGGTACGTCGCGGCGCGCCAAACTGCCTGCTGTTGGCTGACCTGCCGTTTATGGCGTATGCCACGCCGGAACAAGCCTTTGAAAACGCCGCAACGGTTATGCGTGCCGGTGCCAATATGGTCAAAATTGAAGGCGGTGAGTGGCTTGTTGAAACGGTAAAAATGCTTACCGAGCGCGCAGTACCTGTATGTGGTCACTTAGGTTTAACGCCGCAGTCAGTGAATATTTTCGGCGGCTACAAAGTACAGGGGCGCGGCGATGAAGCGGGCGATCGACTGCTCAGCGATGCATTAGCCTTAGAAGCCGCTGGTGCACAACTGCTGGTGCTGGAATGTGTGCCGGTTGAGCTGGCAAAACGCATTACCGAGGCACTGGCGATCCCGGTTATTGGTATTGGCGCAGGCAACGTCACCGACGGGCAGATCCTCGTGATGCACGACGCCTTTGGCATTACCGGCGGTCACATTCCTAAATTCGCTAAAAATTTCCTCGCTGAAACGGGCGACATCCGTGCTGCCGTGCGGCAGTATATGGCTGAAGTGGAGTCCGGCGTTTATCCGGGCGAAGAACACAGTTTCCATTAAGGAGTCACGTTGTGTTAATTATCGAAACCCTGCCGCTGCTGCGTCAGCAAATTCGCCGCCTGCGTATGGAAGGTAAGCGCGTGGCGCTGGTGCCAACCATGGGTAACCTGCACGATGGCCATATGAAACTGGTCGACGAAGCCAAAGCCCGCGCCGATGTGGTGGTGGTCAGTATTTTCGTTAACCCGATGCAGTTCGACCGCCCGGAAGATCTGGCTCGATATCCACGCACTTTGCAAGAAGACTGCGAAAAACTGAACAAGCGCAAAGTCGATCTGGTTTTCGCGCCCTCGGTAAAAGAGATCTACCCGAACGGTACCGAAACCCACACCTATGTTGATGTTCCTGGCCTTTCGACCATGCTGGAAGGTGCCAGCCGTCCGGGACATTTTCGCGGCGTGTCGACCATCGTCAGCAAGCTGTTTAACCTGGTTCAGCCGGACATCGCCTGCTTCGGCGAAAAGGACTTTCAGCAACTGGCGCTGATACGCAAAATGGTTGCTGATATGGGCTTCGATATTGAGATTGTCGGCGTACCGATTATGCGCGCGAAAGACGGTCTGGCGCTGAGTTCCCGTAACGGTTATCTGACGGCGGAACAACGCAAAATTGCGCCCGGTCTGTACAAAGTTTTAAGTTCGATTGCCGACAAATTGCAGGCTGGAGAGCGGGATCTCGATGAGATTATTGCCATTGCAGGGCAAGAACTGAATGAAAAAGGCTTCCGCGCTGATGATATTCAGATTCGCGATGCCGACACGCTGCTGGAAGTCTCTGAAAACAGCAAACGGGCAGTAATTCTGGTAGCCGCCTGGCTTGGCGATGCTCGCCTGATCGACAACAAAATGATCGAGCTGGCGTAATACTTAACTGGCGCTACAGCTGATGGCGCCAGTTATTCATTGCCACGTCAACTGTCATAACACAGGTAACTTAATTAAGGCTAATTAGCTTATCAACCTCTGCAAGAGATAAATTTGCCAACTCTGCAACATCCTCACGAAGTATTCCTTTCCTCAGAAGACGTTGGGCGCATTCCTGTCTTACCTCCTGGAGTCCCTCTTGATATCCCTCTTGATATCCCTTCTGAAACGCCTCCTGATACGCCTTCTGAAATCCCTTCTCTTCAAACCACTGCGCCAACGTCTGCCTGGTTTCTCTCCGTGTCTTTATGTCCATAGATTCCCTTAATTATCTGGTCAGTTAACAATAACAATTATCTGGCTAAAACTGATAATGCAGATAACTTAGTTAATCAGCTTATCAAGCTCAGCAAGAGGTAAATTTGCCATCTCTGCAACGTCTTCTCGAGACATCCCTTTACTCAAAAGACGCTGGGCGAATTCCTGCCTTTCCTCCTGCCTTCCCTTCTCTTCAAACCACTGCGCCAACGTCATCATAGACTCCCCTCCTGTTTCCCTGTCTCTCACCACACCGTAAAACAAATCCGCTTGTTCAGTATGACCGCGTTGCAGCATATAGTTTTGCATGGCAACTAACTGACTTCCGCTAGTGTACCCTTCGTCAATCAGCGTGACCAGTTGCTCCAGCAATAACATTAAGTCGCGCTGGCGAATATGTTTTTGCAGCAGTTCGAGAATCGCAATCCGCCGATGTTGCATGATTTCGTCATCCGGTGTGATGGTGATGTCCACCAGCGGGAATGGACTGTTATAGACGCGTCGCGCCAGCTCCGGCGAGTAAAACATATCAAACCAGCACATTGAGAGTGGATAAGGTGTGGCCTCGCCCTGATAAAACAGAATCGGCACCACCAGCGGCAGCTTATCGTGGTCAGCCTCCAGATGCCGGTGCATGGCGGCAATCGAATAGCGCATCATGCGAAAGGCCATTTTCTTATCCGGCTTGCTTTGATGCTCAATCACAACGTGCAGATAACCAGGATTGCCCTGCATTTGCACGGAATAGAGCACGTCCGTGCTGTGTCCTTTCAGGCTTTCTTCGATAAAACTCCCCGACTCAAGATGCAGCGTGTCGAGATCACACAGTTCGCGTAATTCCACTGGCAAATGTATCTCCAGAAAGTCGCGAGCCGTCTCCGCATGCATTAAAAATTGTTTAAATACCGCGTCATGCGGTGTGGTACTCGGTGCGTCCATCTTCCCTGCCTTCCATGTTGCCCTATGTGAAGGAAGTATCCGGCCAATATGCGCTGTCGTCTGCTGCCTCTTTGTTGTTTACCGAGCAGTGTTCAGAGAAATTTCAATTGGTTACAGGCGTTACATGGCAAGCTTCGGCGCGGTACGCAAACTGCTGGTGCAAATGCCACCAGATCAGTAGACACTTATCAAAAATCGGGCAATACTGCGTGAGAATTTCCTCAAAGCAGGCATCGCCTGCTTCGTTAACGACAGGGTAGAAAGGTAGAAGTTATGATTCGCACGATGCTGCAGGGCAAACTCCACCGCGTGAAAGTGACTCATGCGGACCTGCACTATGAAGGTTCTTGCGCCATTGACCAGGATTTTCTTGACGCAGCCGGTATTCTCGAAAACGAAGCCATTGATATCTGGAATGTTACCAACGGCAAGCGTTTCTCCACCTATGCCATCGCGGCAGAACGCGGTTCGAGAATTATTTCTGTCAACGGTGCGGCGGCCCACTGTGCCAGCGTCGGCGATATTGTCATCATCGCCAGCTTCGTCACTATGCCAGATGCAGAAGCCCGTACCTGGCGCCCCAACGTTGCCTACTTTGAAGGCGACAATGAAATGAAACGTACCGCGAAAGCGATTCCGGTACAGGTTGCCTGATAATCACCCCTGCGGCTGGTTACTCACCAGCCGCGACATCGTCTCCAGCGAATCTGTCCTTAAAATATACAGCCGCTTTAATAAATACGGATTATCCCCCGGTTTTACTTTACCTTTCATGGTGGTCACCGCCAGATGAAATCCAGCTTCATTTGCCGCCGTTACCGCTTTGTCATTAAATCCACCAAATGGATACGAAAGATACAAGACTCGAGGATTAAATTGGTTTAGCGCCCGGCGAGAGCGTTCGAAATCAAACAGAATATTATGCTCACTGCGGCTGAGTAATATGGGTCGGCGATAACCATCAACCCGATGTAAAAAATGCGTATGCGACTGGAAATCAAAAACATCGCTGACATCACGCAGTTCAGAAACACTCATAAACTGTAATGACTGCGGATTCCATTTCTGTGGATGACGTTTGATGCGAGAGGTAATAATAAACGCCGTCGCCTTCATGCCATATTGTTTCAGAATGGGATATGCATAACGACTCACTGATTTCAAGCCATCATCAAACGTCAGCACCACCGCGCGAGCCGGAAGATTCATCGAATTACGCAGATACCCTTCCAGTTGATACAAGGTTAACGTGGTATATCCACGATCGCGCAACCAGGTCATCTGGTTATTGAAAGCTCGCACCGACGTCGTGGTCGAAGTATGACGAAAACGGGTGTTCTCTTCATCGCGTAAAATATGATGGTAGGTCAATACAGGAATACCGTTATCCTGCTGCGCATCCAGTGCACTGATATAGGCCAGTCGTTCGCCAATACGAATTTGATACCAGGTTTGATTCAGGCGATCTTTTAATTTATTAATAATGGGATAACGCAAATTATCGGCCAACACGCCAAATGGCGCACTACCCGCATCAGGCGCGTTGTATATCGGAGTATCTTTCCATGTAATAAGATTTTGGTTACTCAGTGGCTTATTCAGATCCCCCAGACCATCTTCAACTTTTTGCCGCCCTTGTACAGGTTCCAGATGCCCTTTATCAATATACCCCGTAGCAAAACCAAAATTGAATTCATAATAATCGGCAGCGGTTGGGATGACCGAAATAATCTGCCCGGCGCGAATGTTGCCGACGGTTACCGTTTTGTCGCCAATTTTTCCCCAGATAGCTGCATCCTGAGTGGTTTGCATATAACGCGCGGGAAGCGCTGCGCCGACACCAGATGAAACCAGCAGCAGTAAAAAAATAATCTTTTTAATCATGAGAAAACTACCAGGCGAGAAACAGCGCCGTTAGTGTAGCAAAATCGGAATGCGATTTAATACTCGAACCAATTATGCTTGAGGACAAAGGGGGGATTTTTTTGTTGTTGGAGCCAGAGACTACTGACTTCAGGCCCACCCAGTTCGACAATTCGCTCGCGAAACTCCGCACTGGATAACGTTTCACGGTAGGCCAGCATCTGCTCAATTAACGGTAACGTGACACCAGAAATCACTTCGCAACGGGAATGTTTGTGGCTTAATAACGATGCAACACGATAAGGCGCAGCACCTGCAATATCGGTTAAAAAGATAACCCCATCGCCAGAATCTGTTTCATGCAGAGCATCGCACATCATGCGGCTGAGCATATTGGAACTTAATCCGCGCCAGAAATTCACCGCCCGGCACTGGATAAGTGCGCCATGTTTTTTTTCCAGCGCATCCAACATCTCTTGCGCCCGGTCGTCGTGACAGGTAATTACCCAACCTAACATTACCTTCCTCCTTAGCTGAAAATCAGTCTACCCTGACCATTGTTGATAAAGGGTGATAGTCGTCAAAACTCCTCTCCCCCGAATCCAGAGGAGAGGAACTAGCCTTAGCTGCGCAGACCGCGTCCGCGCTGGATCAGCGACCAGCAGATCAGATAAAACGCAATAATAAAAATAACCAGCACACCAAAAGTAGTAACCAGCGGCACATCATTAATGCCGAGGAAGCCGTAGCGGAATCCACTGATCATATAAACGATTGGGTTGAGATGCGACAGCCCCTGCCAGAACGGTGGTAACAAGGTCAGTGAGTAAAACACCCCGCCCAAATACGTGAGTGGCGTTAACACAAAGGTTGGTACCAGGCTGATGTCATCAAACGTTTTGGCAAACACACCATTAAGCAATCCGGCAAGAGAGAACAACACCGCCGTGAGCACCAGCGTTAAAGCGACAAATACCCACGAATGCACCTGAAACGGTACAAAGAACAGCGAAATTGCTGTCACCAGCATACCAACAAGCAGTCCGCGCGCTACGCCACCGCCGACATATCCGGCAATAATGACGTGAGTCGGAACCGGAGCGACCAGCAGTTCTTCAATATTACGCTGGAACTTGGCGCCAAAAAATGATGAAGCGACGTTGGCGTAGGCATTGGTGATTACCGACATCATGATCAGCCCCGGAACAATGAACTGCATATAGCTGAAGCCATGCATATCGCCAATACGCGAACCAATCAGGTTACCGAAGATGATAAAGTAAAGGGTCATGGTGATAACCGGTGGCACCAGCGTCTGTATCCAGATACGCATAAAGCGATGGATCTCTTTCGCCCAGATGCTTTTTAACGCCACCCAGTAAAGATGCATCATGTGCGATCTCCTTGTTTTTCATTAACCAGTGAAACAAACAACTCTTCCAGACGGTTAGCTTTGTTACGCATACTTAATACCTGAATGCCCTGCTCACTTAACTGCGTGAATACGCTGTTGATCCCCTGCTCACGCAGCACTTCAACTTCCAGCGTGGCGGTATCTACCAGTCGGTACTGATAGCCATCGAGCTTCGGTAACGGGCTTTTCGGTGCGAGATCGAGAATAAAGGTTTCTGATTTCAGCTTTGCCAGCAGTGCCTTCATCGAGGTATTTTCCACCAGTTCGCCGTGCTGAATAATGCCGATATTGCGGCACAGCATTTCTGCTTCTTCCAGGTAATGCGTGGTAAGAATGATGGTGGTGCCTTTGTCGTTTAAATCCTTCAAAAAGCCCCACATTGAGCGACGAAGTTCGATATCCACGCCTGCCGTTGGCTCGTCCAGAATCAGCAGTTTAGGTTCATGCATTAACGCACGGGCGATCATTAAACGGCGCTTCATCCCGCCAGATAACATACGTGCACGTTCGTTACGTTTCCCCCACAAATCGAGTTGTTTAAGATACTTTTCGCTGCGGATGTACGCTTCTTTGCGCTCTACACCGTAGTACCCCGCCTGATTCACCACAATTTGCTGTACGGTTTCAAACGGGTTGAAGTTAAATTCCTGTGGCACCAGTCCCAACTGACGTTTAGCGTTGACGACATCTTTTTCAAGATCGTAACCAAATACGCTGACCCGCCCGGAGGTTTTATTTACCAGAGAGCTGATAATACCGATAGTGGTTGATTTTCCGGCCCCGTTCGGCCCGAGAAGCGCATAAAAATCACCCGCTTCGACTTGCAAATCTATTCCACGAAGCGCCTGAACGCCGCCTGGATAGGTTTTTTTAAGCTGTTGAAGTTCCAGTGCAATGGTCATAAATTTTTACTTACCTTACGTTCTTACACTTTATCTGTGGTTTAAATCGTCCCGGAGTTGCCCTATATTAGCCAAACGTAATTATTTGGTTACAGGTCGTTAACCTCCATGAAAGACATAGATACACTCATCAGCAATAATGCACTATGGTCAAAAATGCTGGTGGAAGAGGATCCCGGGTTTTTTGAGAAACTGGCACAAGCGCAAAAACCGCGCTTTCTATGGATTGGATGTTCCGACAGTCGCGTTCCTGCAGAACGTTTAACCGGTCTTGAGCCGGGCGAACTCTTTGTTCACCGTAATGTTGCTAACCTGGTCATTCACACCGACCTGAACTGCCTTTCCGTGGTTCAGTATGCAGTGGATGTTCTCGAAGTTGAACACATTATTATCTGTGGCCACTACGGTTGCGGCGGCGTACAAGCCGCAGTTGAAAACCCGGAACTGGGGCTTATCAACAACTGGCTGCTGCACATCCGCGATATCTGGTTCAAACATAGCTCATTGCTCGGCGAAATGCCGCCAGAGCGCCGTCTGGATACCTTGTGTGAACTGAACGTCATGGAACAGGTATATAACCTGGGCCACTCCACCATTATGCAATCAGCGTGGAAACGCGGGCAGAAAGTGACCATTCACGGCTGGGCCTACGGCATTCACGACGGCTTGCTGCGTGATCTGGATGTTACTGCCACCAACCGCGAAACCCTTGAGCAACGTTACCGTCACGGGATTTCCAACCTCAAGCTGAAACACGCCAACCACAAATAAATATGCTATGCCGGATGCAACACATCCGGCAACTTCACACTTACTCGTCCAGCAGAATCACTTTGCCGATATACGGCAGATGACGGTAACGCTGTGCGTAATCAATGCCGTAACCCACCACAAACTCATCCGGGATCGAGAAACCGATAAATTCTACCGGGACGTTCACTTCACGACGGGACGGTTTATCCAGCAGCGTACAAATCGCCAGCGACTTCGGTTCACGCAGGCTTAAGATTTCACGCACTTTCGACAGTGTATTCCCCGAGTCGATGATATCTTCAACAATCAGCACGTCCTTGCCACGGATATCTTCATCCAGATCTTTGAGGATTTTCACATCACGGGTGGTGGACATGCCACTACCGTAGCTGGAGGCGGTCATAAAATCGACTTCATGAGATACCTGAACTTCACGGCACAGGTCCGCCATAAACATAAATGAGCCACGCAGCAGACCTACCAGCACCATATCGCTGCCGCTGTCTTTATAACGCTCAGTAATCTGACGACCCAGTTCGGCGATACGCGCTTTAATCTCCGCTTCGGGGATCATTACTTCTACAGTATGTTTCATATCTCTAACCATATGATTTAAAAACAAATCACTTCGCACGGGCGGGATTCAGCACCGCAACAAAGCGCAAGACATGCAGTATACCAGTAAAACTATTCATTCGCGGAATCTGTTAATAAAGCTCAAATTGTGATGACGATCACACATGTTAAAACCTATAATTAATTGCTACTAAAATATTAATGAATTGAAATGGTGTTTCTTTATGGCAATTAACAATCCCGGCTCGCGACGCTTACTCGTGTCGCTAACCGCCCTGTTTGCAGCACTCTGCGGGCTGTATCTTCTCATTGGCGGAGGCTGGCTGGTCGCCATTGGCGGCTCCTGGTACTACCCCATCGCTGGTCTGGTGATGCTCGGCGTCGCCTGGATGTTGTGGCGCACTAAACGCGCCGCGCTTTGGCTGTATGCCGCTCTGCTGCTCGGCACCATGATTTGGGGCGTCTGGGAAGTTGGTTTCGACTTCTGGGCGCTGACTCCGCGCAGTGACATTCTGGTCTTCTTCGGCATCTGGCTGATCCTGCCGTTTGTCTGGCGTCGCCTGGTCATTCCTTCTGGCGGCGCAGTTGCTGCGCTGTTAGTCGCACTGTTGATTAGCGGCGGTATCCTCACCTGGGCCGGATTTCACGATCCGCAAGAAATCAACGGCACTTTAAGCGTCGATACCACACCAGCAGAAGCCATTTCTCCCGTTGCCGATCAGGACTGGCCTGCCTATGGCCGCAATCAGGAAGGTCAACGCTTTTCACCACTGAAACAAATTAACGCCGATAACGTCCACAACCTGAAAGAAGCCTGGGTGTTCCGTACAGGCGATGTGAAACAGCCGAACGATCCGGGCGAAATCACCAATGAAGTGACGCCAATTAAAGTGGGCGACACCCTTTACCTGTGTACCGCTCACCAGCGCCTGTTTGCGCTCGATGCCGCCAGCGGTAAAGAGAAATGGCATTACGATCCTGAGCTTAAAACCAACGAGTCTTTCCAGCACGTAACCTGCCGTGGCGTCTCTTATCATGAAGCCAAAGCAGAAACGGCCTCGCCGGAAGTGATGGCGGATTGCCCGCGTCGTATCATTCTTCCGGTCAATGATGGTCGCCTGATTGCACTCAACGCTGAAAACGGCAAGCTGTGCGAAACCTTCGCCAATAAAGGCGTGCTCAATCTGCAAAGCAATATGCCGGACACCAAACCGGGTCTGTATGAGCCGACTTCTCCGCCGATTATCACCGATAAAACCATCGTGATGGCCGGTTCAGTTACCGACAACTTCTCAACCCGCGAAACGTCTGGCGTGATCCGTGGTTTTGATGTCAACACCGGGGAGCTGTTGTGGGCTTTTGATCCGGGCGCGAAAGATCCGAACGCAATCCCGTCTGACGAACACACCTTTACCTTTAACTCACCCAACTCGTGGGCACCTGCTGCCTATGACGCGAAGCTGGATCTGGTCTATCTGCCAATGGGCGTGACCACACCAGATATCTGGGGCGGTAACCGCACACCAGAACAGGAACGTTATGCCAGCTCGATTCTGGCGCTGAATGCCACCACCGGAAAACTGGCGTGGAGCTACCAGACCGTTCACCACGACCTGTGGGATATGGATCTTCCGGCACAGCCGACGCTCGCGGATATCACCGTCAATGGTCAGAAAGTTCCGGTCATTTATGCTCCGGCGAAAACCGGCAACATTTTTGTGCTCGATCGTCGTAATGGTGAACTGGTGGTTCCGGCCCCGGAAAAACCAGTGCCACAAGGTGCAGCGAAAGGCGATTACGTTACCCCTACTCAACCATTCTCGGAACTGAGCTTCCGTCCGACGAAAGATTTGAGCGGTGCGGATATGTGGGGCGCCACCATGTTTGACCAGCTGGTGTGCCGCGTGATGTTCCACCAGATGCGCTATGAAGGCATTTTCACCCCGCCATCTGAACAGGGTACGCTGGTCTTCCCGGGTAACCTGGGGATGTTCGAATGGGGCGGGATTTCCGTTGATCCGAATCGTGAAGTGGCGATTGCCAACCCAATGGCACTGCCGTTTGTTTCGAAACTGATCCCACGCGGTCCTGGCAACCCGATGGAGCAGCCGAAAGATGCCAAAGGCACGGGTACGGAATCCGGCATTCAGCCGCAGTACGGTGTGCCGTATGGCGTCACACTCAACCCGTTCCTCTCACCGTTTGGTCTGCCGTGTAAACAGCCAGCATGGGGCTATATCTCGGCGCTGGATCTGAAAACCAACGAAGTGGTGTGGAAGAAACGTATTGGTACGCCGCAGGACAGCATGCCGTTCCCGATGCCTGTTCCGGTGCCATTCAATATGGGTATGCCGATGCTGGGCGGGCCAATCTCCACAGCGGGTAACGTGCTGTTTATCGCCGCTACGGCAGATAACTACCTGCGCGCTTACAACATGAGCAACGGTGAAAAACTGTGGCAGGGTCGTTTACCTGCGGGTGGTCAGGCTACGCCAATGACCTATGAAGTGAATGGCAAGCAGTATGTGGTGATCTCCGCAGGCGGTCACGGTTCATTTGGTACGAAGATGGGCGACTATATTGTGGCTTATGCCCTGCCGGATGATGTGAAATAACCATAATGCCCGGAGAGATCCGGGCATATTTCCGAATACGGTCTTTTTATACCGTAAACCCTAACATCATCCCCGTATCTTCATGCTCCAGCAGATGGCAGTGCGCCATATAAGCATGCTCTTTCGGTGCATCGTGATTAAACTTCACCAGTACTTCGCTGACATTACCTTCTACCTTAACGGTATCTTTCCAGCCTGCGCGATGCGTCGCTGGCGGTTTGCCATTTTCTGACAAGATACGGAACTGCGTGCCGTGAATATGGAACGGATGCAGCATCATGTCACCCACGCCAGAGATAACCCAACGTTCGTACTGCCCTTTCGCCGCCGCAAACATCGGCTTGTTCATATCAAACGCCTGACCGTTGATTTTATTGGCATGGTGGAAATCGAACTTCCCGCCGTGGTTCATATGATTCATATTGCCATGCCCCATATGGCCCATCATCTGGCTGTGATCCATCCCGGCCATCGCCTGATCGCCATATTTCTCCATCAGCATCTGCATACCCATCATATCGAGCATCGGGTCCATAGAGAGTTGCAGCTTGCGTACCGTCAGCCCCTCCAGAGAAGGTAACGCAGGCAGGCTACTTAATGTGTCTGGCAAAGCACCAGAGGCACTAATGGCAATCGGCTGAATCCGCATTACCGGATGCGGCTTGTCAAACGGCGCGATCGCCATCCCCATCTGGCTGACTGGCAGCGTCACCAGGTCAAACGGTTTGTTGTCGTTAACCTCCACCAGCACTTCAAAACGCTCGCCCATCAGCACGGGCAGCTCGCTCACCTTCACCGGTTCAGGCAGCAGACCACCATCGCTGGCAATCACATACAGCGGGCGATTGTCGCTGGTGGCGAAATTGAGCGAACGGGCATTACAGCCATTGAGCAAACGCAGGCGCAGCCAACCACGCGGGGCTGCGTGTTGCGGGTAGATTGCACCGTTGGTCAGCAACGTATCACCAAACCAGCCCACGGCGGCGGTCATCACATCCAGTTGATAATCAATCTGTCCGTCGGCGTTAAATTTTTTATCCTGAACGATCACCGGAACATCATCGATACCCCACTGTTTTGGCAGCATTAATTTCAGGATCTCGTCATCTTCAATCACCACCAGACCTGCCAGCCCCATCGCCACCTGACGCCCGGTTTTGCCGTGCTGATGCGGATGGAACCAGCAAGTAGCGGCAGGTTGATCGACGTTCAGCGTCACCGTGCGTTGACCGCCTGGCGGAATAATTCCCTGCGGGCCGCCGTCCACTTCTCCCGGCACTTCCAGCCCGTGCCAGTGCAACGTCGTCTCTTCCGCCAGTTGGTTATTGATATCAACCGTCACGGCTTTACCGCGCTGCAACTTCACCGCAGGCCCTAACAGATTACCGTTATAGCCCCAGGTGGTCGCCGTTTTCCCGGCAAAGGTGGACTGACCTGGCATGATCGATAATCTTATGCGGCCACGAACATCAGAAGTGAGGAGTTCGGGGATCGGCAGTGTTGGACGTTCTGCGGCAAAAACTGTTCGACTCCACAGCGGCAAAGCCGAAGCCACGCCCAGCGCGACGGAATATTTTAAGAAATCACGGCGTTGCATAGTTATTTCCTTATTCTCAAGCAGGCGAAAC
Organism: Escherichia sp. E2586; assembly: GCF_005781105.1. NCBI lineage: Bacteria > Pseudomonadati > Pseudomonadota > Gammaproteobacteria > Enterobacterales > Enterobacteriaceae > Escherichia > Escherichia sp. E2586. The sequence continues at coordinate 350,692 of NZ_VATN01000004.1, read as the reverse complement.
AAAATCAAACGTTGAGCATAGCCCTTCCCCTTACGGGAAGGTCAAGCCGCAGACACAATTTAATCGACAATAATGGTCGTCGCCTCGCTCACAGTGTGCTAACGTTTATCTTCTTTAAGTCCTGGTAGAAGCAATGAAGACGTTTTTCAGAACAGTGTTATTCGGCAGCCTGATGGCCGTTTGCGCAAACAGTTACGCGCTCAGCGAGTCTGAAGCCGAAGATATGGCCGATTTAACGGCAGTTTTTGTTTTTCTGAAGAACGATTGTGGTTACCAGAACTTACCTAATGGGCAAATTCGTCGCGCACTGGTCTTTTTCGCCCAGCAAAACCAGTGGGATCTCAGCAACTACGACACCTTCGACATGAAAACCCTCGGTGAAGACAGCTACCGCGATCTCAGCGGTATCGGCATTCCCGTCGCGAAAAAGTGCAAAGCCCTGGCCCGCGATTCCTTAAGCCTGCTTGCCTACGTTAAATAATCACAGCTCCTTTTTGTAGAAATATTGACCGTGCAACCACGGTCAATGTTAGCTATTATGTTGCGCTCTTTTTTTACGAGTGTTAACAAAGGAGGTATCAACCCATGGCCGAAAATAAACTGTGGCATGAAACGCTACACGACCAGTTTGGGCAGTACTTTGCGGTAGATAACGTTCTGTATCATGAAAAGACCGATCACCAGGATCTGATCATTTTTGAGAACGCCGCATTTGGTCGTGTAATGGCGCTGGATGGTGTAGTACAAACCACCGAGCGCGACGAGTTTATCTATCATGAGATGATGACCCACGTTCCACTACTGGCCCACGGTCACGCGAAACATCTGCTGATTATCGGCGGCGGGGACGGCGCAATGCTGCGTGAAGTGACCCGACATAAAAACGTTGAGTCAATCACGATGGTGGAAATCGACGCGGGTGTAGTATCGTTCTGCCGTCAGTATTTGCCCAACCATAACGCCGGTAGCTACGACGATCCGCGCTTTAAGCTGGTGATCGACGATGGCGTCAATTTCGTGAATCAAACCAGCCAGACCTTTGATGTCATTATCTCCGACTGCACCGATCCTATCGGCCCCGGCGAAAGTCTGTTCACCTCAGCATTTTATGAAGGCTGCAAACGTTGCCTGAATCCTGGCGGTATCTTCGTCGCACAAAACGGTGTCTGCTTTTTACAGCAGGAAGAGGCCATCGACAGCCATCGCAAACTCAGCCATTACTTCAGTGACGTTGGCTTTTATCAGGCGGCGATCCCGACCTATTACGGCGGCATCATGACCTTTGCATGGGCGACAGATAACGACGCCTTACGCCATCTCTCTACCGAAATTATTCAGGCGCGTTTTCTCGCCTCTGGCCTGAAATGCCGTTATTACAATCCGGCAGTCCATACGGCAGCTTTTGCCTTACCTCAGTATCTGCAAGACGCACTGGCTCCACAGGCGCTCTAAGGAGAAGATAAGAAATTGAAAAAACTGAAACTGCATGGCTTTAATAATCTGACCAAAAGTCTGAGTTTTTGTATTTACGATATCTGCTACGCCAAAACTGCCGAAGAGCGCGACGGTTATATTGCTTATATCGATGAACTCTATAATGCCAACCGTCTGACCGAAATCCTGTCAGAAACCTGTTCCATTATCGGGGCCAATATTCTTAACATCGCCCGCCAGGATTACGAACCACAGGGTGCCAGCGTCACTATTCTGGTGAGTGAAGAACCGGTCGACCCGAAACTTATCGACAAAACAGAACACCCCGGCCCACTGCCAGAAACCGTGGTTGCCCATCTCGATAAAAGTCATATTTGCGTACATACCTACCCGGAAAGCCATCCTGAAGGCGGTTTATGTACCTTCCGCGCCGATATTGAAGTCTCTACCTGCGGCGTGATTTCCCCGCTGAAGGCACTGAATTACCTGATCCACCAGCTTGAGTCCGATATCGTGACCATTGATTATCGCGTGCGCGGCTTTACCCGCGACATTAACGGTATGAAGCACTTTATCGACCATGAGATTAATTCGATTCAGAACTTTATGTCCGAAGATATAAAGACGCTGTATGACATGGTGGATGTAAACGTCTATCAGGAAAATATCTTCCATACCAAGATGTTGCTTAAAGAGTTCGACCTTAAGCACTACATGTTCCACACCAAACCGGAAGATTTAACCGACAGCGAGCGCAAAGAAATTACCGCTGCGCTGTGGAAAGAAATGCGCGAGATTTATTACGGGCGCAATATGCCTGCCGTTTAACGGCCCTGGCGGAGCACGGAGGCTCCGCCTGATTTACCTACTTCTGCTGCACGAAATTACGGTACGCCGCCACCACCTGAAGAAAATCCTCAACGCCGCACAGCGACAAGCTCTCTTCGTCGTAGTAGTTCATCCCCTCTTCCATTTCATCGCCAGCGAATTCCAGTTGATTGGCGCGAACCATCACCTCTTCGCCGTCCATCCATAGCGTGTACTCATGCCCTGCCCGCTGCCAGGAACGTTCGCTACCTTTGAGCGTGCGCGCGGCGTCTTCCACTTCATCAAGCAAGGCCAGGTTTTCTTTCACCTCTTCATTAAACCAGTGCCCGACCACTTCATGCCCCATGGACATGCGCACCTTTACCACTCCGGTAATATCGCGCAGAAATTCGTAATCCATAGTGTGTTCCTCTGCTCCCGGCAATGCGCCGAAATCGCATTGCGCCATTGATGTAATTATCGCAGCCTTATCGGAGAAAAACAGCGGAGCGACGGTGGTTTAGAGATAAAAAAATGCCCGGGAATCACATTCACCGGGCATTGTGTCGTTTATGCGCAGCGCGTGCGCTTACTTATTAAACCGCAGTCTGGAAAATCACCCCGTCCGCTTTTTCGGTGTACTGAGAAAGCTGGTTGAAGTTCAGATAACGGTAAGTATCAACGGCAGTTTTATCCACCTGCGCAACGTAGGTCTGGTACTCTTCCGGCGTCGGCAGTTTGCCAATCAGCGCCGCAACAGCAGCCAGTTCCGCAGAAGCCAGGAAGACGTTCGCACCAGTACCCAGACGGTTCGGGAAGTTACGGGTAGAGGTGGAAACCACCGTCGCACCGTCTGCTACACGCGCCTGGTTACCCATACACAGGGAACAGCCAGGGATCTCGATACGAGCCCCACTCTTACCGAAGACGCTGTAGTAGCCCTCTTCGGTCAACTGCGCGGCGTCCATACGGGTTGGCGGTGCCACCCACAGGCGGGTCGGCAACTGGCCTTTGTGCGCATCCAGCAGTTTACCAGCGGCACGGAAGTGACCGATGTTAGTCATGCAAGAACCGATAAACACTTCGTCGATCTTCTCGCCCTGTACCGCAGACAGCGGACGCGCGTCATCTGGATCGTTAGGTGCACACAGGATTGGCTCTTTAATATCCGCCAGATCGATGTCGATCACTGCCGCGTATTCCGCATCTGCATCGGCTTCCAGCAGCTCAGGATTCGCCAGCCATTTTTCCATGCCCTGAATACGGCGTTCCAGAGTACGACGATCGCCGTAACCTTCCGCGATCATCCACTTCAGCAGGACGATGTTGGAGTTCAGATATTCGATGATCGGCTCTTTGTTCAGCTTGATAGTACAACCAGCGGCAGAACGCTCGGCGGACGCATCAGTCAGTTCAAAGGCCTGCTCAACTTTCAGATCCGGCAGACCTTCAATTTCCAGAATGCGGCCAGAGAAGATGTTTTTCTTGCCTTTCTTCTCAACGGTCAGCAGACCTTGTTTGATTGCATACAGCGGAATGGCGTGTACCAGATCGCGCAGGGTGATGCCCGGCTGCATTTTGCCTTTGAAGCGCACCAGAACGGATTCCGGCATATCCAGCGGCATTACGCCAGTTGCAGCAGCAAACGCCACCAGACCAGAACCCGCCGGGAAAGAAATGCCGATCGGGAAACGGGTATGGGAGTCACCACCGGTACCGACGGTATCCGGCAGCAGCATACGGTTCAGCCAGGAGTGGATTACGCCGTCACCCGGACGCAGCGACACACCGCCACGGTTCATAATGAAGTCCGGCAGCGTGTGGTGCGTGTTAACGTCAACCGGCTTCGGATATGCCGCTGTGTGACAGAAAGACTGCATCACCAGGTCAGCCGAGAAGCCCAGGCACGCCAGGTCTTTCAGTTCATCACGGGTCATCGGGCCGGTGGTGTCCTGGGAACCTACAGAAGTCATTTTCGGTTCACAGTACGCGCCAGGACGAATACCTTTCACACCACAGGCGCGACCTACCATTTTCTGCGCCAGCGAGAAGCCACGGTCGCTTTCAGCGACATCTTTCGCCTGACGGAACACATCGCTCTGCGGCAGACCAAGTGCTTCACGCGCTTTGGTGGTCAGGCCACGCCCGATAATCAGCGGAATACGACCACCAGCACGCACTTCATCAATCAGCACGTCGGTTTTCAGTTCGAAGGTCGCCAGCAGCTCGTTGGTTTCGTGGTTACGCACTTCGCCTTTGTACGGGTAAACGTCAATCACATCGCCCATATTCAGGTTAGAGACGTCCACTTCAATTGGCAGTGCACCCGCGTCTTCCATCGTGTTAAAGAAGATTGGTGCAATTTTACCGCCGAGGCACAGACCACCGCCGCGTTTGTTCGGCACATGCGGAATATCATCGCCCATAAACCACAGTACGGAGTTAGTGGCGGATTTACGCGAAGAACCCGTACCCACAACGTCACCGACATACGCCAGCGGGAAACCTTTCTGTTGCAGAGCTTCGATTTGCTTGATCGGACCAACAGCGCCTGGCTGGTCTGGCTCAATGCCTTCACGGGCGTTTTTCAGCATCGCCAGCGCGTGCAATGGGATGTCCGGGCGCGACCACGCATCCGGTGCCGGAGAAAGGTCATCGGTGTTGGTTTCGCCAGTTACTTTGAAGACGGTAACGGTCAGTTTTTCAGCCAGCGCCGGGCGATTCAGGAACCATTCGGCATCCGCCCAGGACTGCATTACCTGCTTCGCGTATTTGTTGCCTGCTTTGGCTTTCTCTTCTACGTCATAGAAGTTATCGAACATCAGCAGCGTGTGGGACAGTGCTTTGGCAGCGATCGGTGCCAGTTTGGCATCATCCAGCGCGTCGATCAGCGGATGAATGTTGTAACCACCCTGCATGGTGCCCAGCAGTTCGATGGCTTTTTCCGGAGTCAGCAGTGGGGATTTGGCTTCGCCTTTGGCGACAGCAGCCAGGAAGCCTGCTTTTACATAGGCGGCTTCATCGACGCCAGGGGGAACACGGTTGGTTAACAGATCTAACAGGAATTCTTCTTCGCCCGCGGGCGGGTTTTTCAGCAGCTCTACAAGCGCGGCCATTTGGTTTGCATCCAGGGGTTTGGGCGCAATCCCCTCAGCGGCACGCTCAGCTACGTGCTTACGGTATTCTTCTAGCACGACGGTTCTCCTCGCTCTCATTGTCATAGTGCGGCAGGCGATTCTCTTCACGCTCCTGTGAGACAGCAGTTTGTAGGGTAAATGCCCAGTACCGCAACGGGCAGAATAGCAGGATTTTGACGATGTGTTAATCTGTTTACAAAAAAGCAACATAAAAAAGTGGCTGAATCGTTAAGGATGGTCTAGAGATTGTTTCCCTCCGTAAAAACTTCGTTAATTTGCATTGTGATAATCACCTTTCTCAACGAATCCCAAGATTAGTCAAAATTTAAACTACTGCCTCTTTATACTCGGATTCACAGCACCTGCGGGTGGCAGTTCGCCGACCATTGCGATTTCCTTGAGATCCGAATTATGAAAATGATTTTGCCGTTTAAACCCCATGTGCTGGCGCTAATTTGCAGTGCCGGGCTTTGTGCCGCCTCTGCCGGGCTATATATAAAAAGCCGCACAGTGGAAGCACCTGTGGAACCGCAATCGACACAACAGACTGCGCCTGACATCACCGCAGTTACGCTTCCTGCAACGGTTTCCGCGCCCCCCGTAACGCCTGCCGTCGTCAAATCTACATTCAGCACTGCACAAATCGATCAATGGATCGCGCCCGTCGCGCTATATCCCGACGCTCTGCTTTCGCAGGTGCTGATGGCATCGACCTATCCGGCAAATGTCGCCCAGGCCGTGCAGTGGTCGCACGACAATCCGCTCAAGCAAGGTGATGCCGCTATTCAGGCAGTATCCGACCAGCCGTGGGATGCCAGCGTCAAATCGCTGGTGGCTTTTCCGCAATTGATGGCGTTGATGGGGGAAAACCCGCAATGGGTACAAAATCTTGGCGACGCGTTTCTGGCGCAGCCGCAGGATGTGATGGACTCGGTACAACGTTTGCGGCAACTGGCGCAACAAACCGGGTCACTGAAGTCATCAACTGAACAAAAGGTCATCACGACAACGAAAAAAGTCGTACCGGCAAATCAGCCCGCCAGCGCCCCTGTCACACAATCAAATACCGTTTCTACGTCCAGCCCCGTCGTCGCTGAACCTGCGCCGACCGTAATAACCATTGAGCCCGCCAATCCGGATGTAGTTTATATTCCCAACTACAACCCAACCGTGGTTTACGGCAGTTGGGCCAATACCGCTTATCCGCCGGTTTACCTGCCGCCGCCAGCTGGGGAACCGTTTGTTGACAGCTTCGTGCGCGGATTTGGCTACAGCATGGGCGTTGCTACCACGTACGCACTATTCAGCAGCATCGACTGGGACGATGACGATCATGACCATCATCATCATGACGATGATGATTATAATCACCACGATGGCGGTCATCGTGACGGTAATGGCTGGCAACACAACGGCGACAACATCAATATCGACGTCAACAATTTCAACCGTATTACTGGTGAGCATCTTACTGACAAGAATATGGCATGGCGGCACAATCCAAACTACCGCAATGGTGTGCCTTATCATGATCAGGATATGGCAAAACGGTTTCACCAAACCGATGTTAAAGGCGGCATGAGTGCCACACAGTTACCTGCCCCAACGCGCGACAGCCAGCGCCAGGCGGCAGCAAGTCAGTTTCAGCAACGAACACACGCAGCGCCAGGCGGCCCGCGAGAAAATGCAGACTAACCCGCAGAAGCAGCAGCGAAGAGAGGAGGCGCGTCAGCGTATCCAATCTGCCTCGCCTGAACAGCGCCAGGCGGCTCGCGAGAAAATGCAGACTAACCCGCAGAACCAGCAGCGAAAAGAGGCGGCGCGTCAGCGTATCCAGTCTGCCTCACCTGAGCAGCGCCAGGCGGCCCGCGAGAAAATGCAGACTAGCCCGCAGAATCAACAGCAAAGAGATGCAGCACGTCAGCGTATCCAGTCTGCCTCGCCTGAGCAGCGTCAAGTTGCGCGGGAGAAAATTCAGGAGAGCCGCCCGCAACGTCTGAACGACAATAACCATACTGCCCGATTGAATAATGAGCAACGGTCAGCGGTACGCGAACGGTTGTCTGAGCGTGGAACAAGGAGACTGGAAAGGTAAATTGCAGGCATAAAAAAAGCGGCGTAGTTAGCCGCTTAAGACTGATGACAAACATCGAATTGCCCGATACGCAAGTTTATCGGACCTACATAGCTCCTGCAATATATTGAATTTGCATGATTTTGTAGGTCGAATAAGGCGTTCACGCCGCATCCGGCATCAACAACGAGCACTTTATCAACAATCTGAAGCGGCCTGGTCAGCCGCTTCTTAATTTACCGGATGTTCCGGCACAAGAAGAATTACTTCTTCTTCGCTTTCGGGTTCGGCAGGTCGGTGATGCTACCTTCGAATACTTCTGCTGCCAGGCCCACAGACTCGTGCAGAGTCGGGTGCGCGTGGATGGTCAGCGCGATGTCTTCAGCGTCACAACCCATTTCGATCGCCAGACCGATTTCACCCAGCAGCTCGCCGCCGTTGGTACCGACAATCGCACCACCGATCACACGGTGAGATTCTTTGTCGAAAATCAGCTTGGTCATACCGTCTGCGCAGTCGGAAGCAATAGCACGACCAGAAGCAGCCCACGGGAAGGTGGCGGTTTCGTAGCTGATGCCTTTCTCTTTCGCTTCTTTCTCAGTCAGACCTACCCATGCAACTTCTGGTTCGGTATAGGCGATGGACGGGATAACTTTCGGATCGAAGTAGTGTTTTTGACCTGCGATAACTTCAGCGGCAACGTGACCTTCGTGAACACCTTTGTGTGCCAGCATCGGCTGACCGACGATATCGCCGATAGCAAAGATGTGCGGCACGTTAGTGCGCAGCTGTTTGTCAACGCGGATGAAACCACGGTCGTCCACTTCCACGCCAGCTTTGCCTGCGTCGAGGTTTTTACCGTTCGGCACACGACCAATCGCTACCAGCACGGCGTCGTAACGCTGCGGTTCAGCCGGTGCTTTTTTGCCTTCCATCGTCACATAAATACCGTCTTCTTTCGCTTCAACGGCGGTAACTTTGGTTTCCAGCATCAGGTTGAATTTCTTGCTGATACGCTTGGTGAAGACTTTAACGATATCTTTGTCCGCAGCCGGGATAACCTGGTCGAACATTTCAACCACGTCAATCTGTGAACCCAGCGCGTGGTATACGGTCCCCATTTCCAGACCGATGATACCGCCACCCATAACCAGCAGACGTTCTGGTACTTCTTTCAGTTCCAGAGCATCAGTGGAGTCCCAAATACGCGGATCTTCATGCGGAATAAACGGCAGTTGGATCGGGCGAGAACCCGCTGCAATGATCGCGTTGTCGAAGTTGATCACGGTTTTACCGTTCTCACCTTCAACTTCCAGGGTGTTAGCCCCGGTAAATTTACCCAGACCGTTGACCACTTTGACTTTACGGCCTTTCGCCATACCAGCCAGACCACCGGTCAGCTGATTGATCACTTTCTCTTTCCAGGTACGAATCTTGTCGATATCGGTTTTCGGTTCGCCGAAGACGATACCGTGTTCAGCCAGCGCTTTGGCTTCTTCGATAACTTTTGCTACGTGCAGCAGTGCTTTAGAAGGGATACAGCCGACGTTCAGGCAAACACCACCAAGGGTGTTGTAACGTTCTACGATTACGGTTTCCAGACCTAAATCAGCGCAACGGAAGGCAGCGGAGTAACCTGCGGGGCCTGCCCCAAGTACCACGACCTGAGTTTTGATTTCAGTACTCATCATGACCTCTATATATTTATCTCCGGCGGTCATACCCGTCGTCTTTCAGGCCGCAGCGGCGTTAGCTTCACGCCCTCACCCCAGTCACTTACTTATGTAAGCTCCTGGGGATTCTGGCGCTTGCTACCTTGCTGCACCCAGAAATCCATAGGGTATGTGAAGTAATACCCTAACCACCACCGGGTCGTTCTATCCGTCGGTATTTTACAAAATTGTTAACAATTTTTAAACAACAAACGGCAACCGATTTGTCTATTCGCTAATAATCTCAATACATTCATGAGATTACCAGAAAAAAGCCGGCCGTTGGGCCGGCTCTTTTATTTACATCACCAGACGGCGAATATCAGACAGCGTGTTGTTAATGATGGTAATGAAACGGGCACCATCAGCACCGTCGATCACGCGGTGGTCGAAGGAGAGAGAAATCGGCAGCATCAGACGCGGCACGAACTCTTTACCATTCCACACCGGCTCCATCGCGGACTTGGAAACGCCGAGGATAGCCACTTCCGGCGCATTCACAATCGGCGCGAAGTGGGTAGTACCCAGGCCGCCGATGCTGGAGATGGTAAAGCAACCGCCCTGCATTTCGCCCGCAGTCAGCTTACCGTCACGCGCTTTCTTAGAAATAGTCATCAGCTCGCGAGACAGCTCGATGATGCCTTTCTTGTTGACGTCTTTGAATACCGGAACAACCAGACCGTTCGGGGTATCCACCGCCACACCGATGTTGATGTATTTCTTCAGGGTCAGACGCTGACCGTCTTCCGACAGCGAACTGTTGAAGCGAGGCATCTGCTCAAGAGCTGCAGCAACGGCTTTCATGATGAAGACAACTGGGGTTATCTTCACATCCAGCTTACGTTTCGCTGCTTCTTCGTTCTGCTGTTTACGGAACGCTTCCAGCTCGGTGATATCAGTTTTGTCGAAGTGGGTAACGTGCGGGATCATCACCCAGTTACGGCTCAGGTTAGCACCAGAAATTTTCTGAATGCGGCCCAGTTCCACTTCTTCGATTTCACCAAACTTGCTGAAGTCCACCTTCGGCCACGGCAACATGCCAGGGATACCGCCGCCAGTCGCTGCCGGAGCCGCTTCTGCACGTTTGATAGCTTCTTTCACGTAAGCCTGAACGTCTTCGCGCAGAATACGACCTTTACGGCCAGTGCCCTTCACTTTCGCCAGGTTAACGCCGAATTCGCGTGCCAGACGGCGGATCAGCGGAGTCGCGTGAACGTAAGCGTCGTTTTCAGCAAATTCAGATTTGCCTTCGGCTTTCGCAGCCGGTGCTGCTGCCGGGGCTTCAGCTTTTGCTGCCGGAGCCGGCGCTGCCGCTTCCTGTTTCGCTGGAGCTGCCGCAGGCGCTGCGCCTTCAACTTCGAAGATCATAATCAGCGAACCAGTTTTCACTTTATCGCCAACGTTGACTTTCAGTTCCTTCACGACGCCAGCAAACGGAGCCGGAACTTCCATAGAAGCTTTGTCGCCTTCTACGGTGATCAGTGACTGTTCAGCGGCAACTTTGTCGCCCACTTTCACCATCACTTCGGTCACTTCAACTTCGTCACCGCCGATATCCGGAACGTTAACTTCTTTCACGCCAGCTGCAGCCGCTGGTGCTGCTGCCGGAGCCGCTTCCTGTTTAGCTGCTGGAGCTGCCGCGCCTGCTGCACCCGCGACTTCGAAGACCATAATCAGCGAGCCGGTAGACACTTTGTCACCCACGTTCACTTTGATCTCTTTCACGGTACCAGCAAACGGAGCCGGAACTTCCATAGAAGCTTTGTCGCCTTCTACGGTGATCAGCGACTGCTCAGCTTCAACTTTGTCGCCCACTTTCACCAGGATTTCGGTCACTTCAACTTCGTCGCTGCCGATATCCGGAACGTTAACGTCTTTTGCTGCCGCAGCCGCGGGTACTGCTGCCGGAGCTGCTTCTTTCTTCTCTTCTGCCTGAGCAGGTGCAGCGTCTGCTGCACCGTCGGCGGAATCGAAAATCATAATCAGTGCGCCGGTCTGGGTTTTATCGCCAACAGAGACTTTGATCTCTTTAACGATACCCGCCTGCGGAGACGGAACTTCCATAGAGGCTTTGTCGCCTTCTACGGTGATCAGCGACTGTTCGGCTTCAACTTTGTCGCCCACTTTGACCAGGATCTCGGTGATTTCAACTTCATCAGCCCCGATGTCCGGTACTTTGATTTCGATAGCCATTATTCTTTTACCTCTTACGCCAGACGCGGGTTAACTTTATCTGCATCGATGTTGAATTTGGCGATTGCGTCAGCAACCACTTTCTTATCGATTTCGCCACGTTTAGCCAGTTCGCCCAGCGCCGCTACAACCACATAGGAAGCATCAACTTCGAAGTGGTGACGCAGGTTCTCACGGCTGTCGGAACGACCGAAGCCATCAGTACCCAGTACGCGGTAGTCGTCAGCCGGTACGTAAGTACGGACCTGCTCAGCGAACAGTTTCATATAGTCGGTAGATGCCACTGCCGGAGCGTCGTTCATCACCTGAGCGATATACGGAACGCGCGGAGTTTCCAGCGGGTGCAGCATGTTCCAGCGTTCACAATCCTGACCATCACGCGCCAGTTCGGTGAAGGAGGTCACGCTATAAACGTCAGAACCTACGCCGTACTCTTTCGCCAGGATCTGTGCTGCTTCACGGACGTGACGCAGGATAGAACCGGAGCCCAGCAGCTGAACTTTACCTTTGCTACCTTCAATGGTTTCGAGTTTGTAGATACCTTTACGGATACCTTCCTCAGCACCTTCCGGCATTGCCGGCATGTGGTAGTTTTCGTTCAGCGTGGTGATGTAGTAGTAAACGTTCTCTTGTTTTTCACCGTACATACGCTCCAGACCGTCATGCATGATGACAGCAACTTCGTAAGCGTAAGCCGGGTCGTAAGAGATACAGTTCGGGATAGTCAGCGACTGAATGTGGCTGTGACCATCTTCGTGCTGCAGACCTTCGCCGTTCAGGGTGGTACGACCGGAAGTACCGCCGATCAGGAAGCCACGCGCTTGCTGGTCGCCAGCCGCCCAGCACAAATCGCCGATACGCTGGAAGCCGAACATCGAGTAATAGATGTAGAACGGAATCATCGGCAGATTGTTGGTGCTGTAAGAGGTCGCCGCTGCCAGCCAGGAACAACCTGCGCCCAGCTCGTTGATCCCTTCCTGCAGAATCTGACCTTTCTCGTCTTCTTTATAGTAAGCAACCTGCTCGCGGTCCTGCGGGGTGTACTGCTGACCGTTCGGGCTGTAAATACCAATCTGACGGAACAGACCTTCCATACCGAAAGTACGCGCTTCGTCGGCGATGATCGGCACAAGCCTGTCTTTGATCGACTTGTTCTTCAGCATCACGTTCAGGGCGCGAACGAAAGCGATAGTGGTAGAGATCTCTTTGCTCTGCTCTTCCAGCAGCGCACCGAAGTCTTGCAGGCTCGGCAGCTCCAGCTTCTCGGTGAAGTTCGGCTGGCGGCTTGGCAGATAACCGTGCAGTTTCTGACGCTGTGCGTGCAGATAGGTATGCTCTTCAGAACCTTCCGGGAAGGTGATGTACGGCAGTTTTTCGATATCTGCATCAGACACCGGCACATTGAAACGGTCGCGGATGTGACGCACGCCGTCCATGTTCATTTTCTTAACCTGGTGCGCGATGTTTTTACCTTCAGCCGCATCGCCCATGCCGTAACCTTTAATGGTATGAGCAAGGATTACTGTCGCTTTGCCTTTGGTTTCCTGCGCTTTCTTGAATGCAGCGTAGATTTTCTTCGGATCGTGACCACCACGGTTCAGCGCCCAGATCTGCTCGTCAGTCCAGTCTGCAACCAGGGCTGCGGTTTCAGGATATTTACCGAAGAAGTGTTCACGAACGTACGCGCCATCTTTCGATTTGAAGGTCTGGTAGTCGCCGTCAACGGTTTCGTTCATCAGCTGGATCAGTTTACCGCTGGTATCTTTACGCAGCAGTTCATCCCAACGGCTACCCCACATCACTTTGATCACGTTCCAGCCAGCACCTTCGAAGATGCCTTCCAGTTCGTTGATGATCTTGCCGTTACCGGTGACCGGGCCGTCAAGACGCTGCAGGTTACAGTTGATAACGAAGACCAGGTTATCCAGTTTTTCACGGGTAGCGATGGTGATCGCACCTTTGGATTCCGGTTCGTCCATTTCACCGTCGCCGAGGAACGCGTAAACGGTCTGTTTAGAGGTATCTTTCAGGCCACGGTGTTCCAGATATTTCAGGAATTTAGCCTGGTAAATAGCACCTATCGGACCCAGACCCATAGATACGGTCGGGAACTGCCAGAATTCCGGCATCAGTTTCGGGTGCGGATAGGAAGAGAGGCCATTGCCGTGAACTTCCTGACGGAAGTTATCCAGCTGCTCTTGAGTCAGACGACCTTCCAGGAAAGCACGTGCGTAAACGCCCGGGGAGATGTGGCCCTGGAAGTAAACCAGGTCGCCGCCATCCTGCTCGTTACGTGCACGGAAGAAGTGGTTAAAGCACACATCATAAATGGTTGCGGAAGACTGGAAGGACGCCATGTGGCCGCCCAGTTCGAGGTCTTTTTTCGACGCACGCAGAACCGTCATGATGGCGTTCCAGCGGATAGCTGAACGAATACGGCGTTCCAGTTCCAGATTACCCGGATACTCCGGTTGTTCTTCAACGGGGATGGTGTTGATGTAGTTGCTGATACCGGTGCCTGCGGCTACGTTGACTCCGCCTTTGCGGGCTTCAGCAAGCAGTTGGTCGATCAGATACTGAGCACGCTCAACACCTTCTTCACGGATGACCGATTCGATCGCCTGGAGCCAGTCGCGAGTTTCGATCGGATCCACGTCATTTGGGAAACGTTCTGACATGGGTTATTCCTTATCTATCTAATAACGTTGAGTTTTCTGGAACCTGTCCCATTGAACTCTCGCCGGAAAGCCCAATAAGACAGGTTCTACGTTTAGTTGCCGCGCTTTTATATGCGCTTGATTTACAACATCTTCTGGATAATTTTTACCAGAAAAATCACTAATTCTTTCGTTGCTCCAGACGACGCAGAGAACGCTCACGGCGACTCTCTTCACGGCTTCTGTCGAGCAAAATTTCTTCGATAAAGGCCAGATGGCGATGCGATGCTTCGCGCGCTTCTTCCGGCTTACCGGCCATAATCGCTTCGAATATGCGGGTGCGGTGACTACTCACCAGCGGCAGCATCTCGCGACGCGAATAGAGCAATTCGAAGTTCTGGCGGACATTCTGGGCCAACATCGGCTCCATACACCTTAGCAGATGAAGCAAAACCACATTGTGGGCCGCTTCGGTGACGGCAATCTGATACTGGAGTACGGCGTTTGATTCCGCGTCCAGATCGCCAGACTGCTGCGCCAGTTCTATGGCGTGGTGGAGTTCACGGATGCGTTCCTTGTCTTCATCGGTACTACGCAGCGCGGCGTAATAAGCGGCGATACCTTCCAGGGCGTGTCGTGTTTCGAGCAAGTCATACTGTGATTCAGGATGGTCGGAGAGCAGCTCCACCAGCGGATCGCTGAAGCTTTGCCAGAGGCTGCTCTGAACAAACGTGCCGCCACCCTGGCGACGAAGCAACAAGCCCTTCGCTTCGAGACGTTGAATCGCCTCACGCAATGAGGGACGGGATACATCGAACTGTTTTGCCAGTTCGCGTTCCGGTGGGAGTTTTTCGCCCGGGCGGAGAGTGCCTTCGAGGATCAAAAACTCCAGTTGCTGCTCAATCACATCGGAGAGTTTTGGTTGGCGGATTTTGCTGTAGGCCATGAGTTCCTGTCTTAAGCCACTTGCCGAAGTCAATTGGTCTTACCAATTTCATGTCTGTGACGCTAAAGTAACAAAGTATTCACCTTATGTCCATACAGGTTTTGATTGAAATCATGAAACTGTGCACATTTTAACAAGTTGACATATATAACGTTTCAAAGTTGTAACTATGCACAAATGTAGACTTTACGTAAGAAAGGATTTTTTTAACGATTATTAAACTATAAAAATCCGAATTGAACCGATTCACTTACCAATTTATCGGCTTTTAATTCAAAAATAATGAATTTATATTCATTTTATATATTGAGCGGATTTGAGGCTGATCTTTACAAACGGTTCCTTTTTAAGCAACTCATCTTCAACCATGCATAAAGCGGGTGCATTCGCTGCCGCATACCATTATTCTTGATCTGACGGAAGTCTTTTTGTAACAATTCAAACGCCATTAATGTAAACAAATTAATACAACAAACGGAATTGCAAACTTACACACGCATCATTGCGTAGATCAAAAAAACAATCACCGCACGAGGTTTCATGATGGAAGGTCAACAGCACGGCGAGCAGCTAAAGCGCGGCCTTAAAAACCGCCATATTCAGCTTATCGCGCTGGGTGGCGCGATAGGGACAGGGCTATTCCTGGGTAGCGCCTCCGTAATTCAGTCCGCAGGGCCAGGGATTATCCTGGGTTATGCTATTGCTGGTTTTATCGCCTTTCTGATCATGCGTCAGCTGGGTGAAATGGTGGTCGAAGAACCTGTCGCAGGCTCCTTTAGCCACTTTGCTTATAAATACTGGGGCAGCTTTGCCGGATTCGCTTCTGGCTGGAACTATTGGGTACTGTACGTTTTAGTTGCCATGGCAGAACTTACAGCTGTCGGCAAATACATTCAGTTCTGGTATCCGGAAATCCCCACCTGGGCTTCTGCCGCCGTATTCTTTGTGGTGATTAACGCCATCAACCTGACCAACGTTAAAGTGTTTGGTGAGATGGAGTTCTGGTTTGCCATTATCAAAGTTATCGCGGTGGTGGCGATGATCATCTTCGGCGGCTGGCTGCTGTTCAGCGGCAACGGCGGCCCGCAGGCGACCGTTAGCAACCTGTGGGCTCAGGGTGGCTTCCTGCCGCACGGCTTCACCGGGCTGGTGATGATGATGGCGATTATCATGTTCTCGTTCGGTGGTCTGGAACTGGTGGGGATAACCGCTGCAGAAGCTGATAACCCGGAGCAAAGCATCCCGAAAGCAACTAATCAGGTTATCTACCGCATCCTGATTTTCTACATTGGTTCGTTAGCCGTTCTGCTCTCACTGATGCCGTGGACACGCGTTACCGCTGACACCAGCCCGTTTGTGCTGATCTTCCACGAGTTAGGCGATACCTTTGTGGCAAATGCGCTGAACATCGTGGTACTGACGGCTGCGCTCTCCGTGTACAACAGCTGCGTATATTGCAACAGCCGTATGCTGTTCGGTCTGGCACAACAGGGTAACGCACCGAAAATGCTCGCTTCCGTCGATAAACGCGGCGTACCAGTAAATACCATTCTGGTATCTGCGCTGGTTACGGCATTGTGCGTACTGATTAACTACCTTGCCCCAGAGTCCGCTTTCGGACTGTTAATGGCGCTGGTGGTTTCTGCACTGGTTATTAACTGGGCGATGATTAGCCTGGCACATATGAAGTTCCGTCGCGCTAAGCAAGAACAAGGTGTGGTAACTCGTTTCCCTGCCCTGCTCTATCCGCTGGGTAACTGGATCTGCCTGCTGTTTATGGCGGCGGTACTGGTGATAATGCTGATGACGCCGGGGATGGCGATTTCGGTTTACCTGATCCCGGTATGGCTGGTTGTGTTAGGTATCGGTTATCTGTTCAAAGAGAAAACCGCAAAAGCCGTAAAAGCACATTAATCTCTCTACGCCCTCACCCGTTCTGGGTGAGGGCAGCAATATTTACACCAATGTCCCGTAAATCGTCAGTAGCGCAATCACCACCACAACCACGAACGAGGTTTTCTTCGCCATTGAAACCGCTGCTTTCGGTGTCTCAACCTTATCGACATGCGGTTCACGCGCCAGTGAGAACTGTGCCAGACGCGTTAGTACCTGGTATTGCGATGTGTGGAAATCGGTCAGTGAAGCAAACCAGGCTGGTAACGCTTTCTCACCGTGACCAATCAAGGCATAAACTACGCCCGCAAGGCGAACTGGCACCCAATCCACTACGTGAAGCACGGCATCAACCCCCGACTGTAAACGATGATGCGGCGTCTGGTAGCGCGCCAGCCAGTATTGCCATGCACGCAAGAATGCATAGCCCATCAGGGTAACGGGTCCCCAGATACCGCCTACAATTAGCCAGAATAGTGGCGCAAGGTAAAAACGAAAGTTAATCCACAACAGGGCATTTTGCAGTTCACGCAAAAACTCACGCTCATCGCAGCCTGCGGGGACGCCATGAATCATGGTTAACTCGCCAGCCATCGTGGAACGGGCATGGCTGTCGTTACGAGAAGCTGCGGTCAGATAAGCATGATAATGGAGACGAACTTTTCCTGCGCCAATACACAACAAACCAATCAACAGCCACACCACCAGCGTCGGGACGTTGAACAATAGCCCATGCAACGCGCGCAACAGTAAAAAGGTCGCCCCCATCGCGATAATGGTCATCCCTAATGTGCGCCCCAGCGAAAAATGTTTCACCCGACGGAAAAACGCCTCGAGGCGGTGATCAAGCTGCCAGTGCTCGCCCAACTTAAACAGGCGCTCGAAAATTAACACCAGTAAGGTTGTAAACAGCGTCATGTTGTCTCCTTGCTGACCAGGGCGCGAAACCGTGCCCAATCAAAGGCAGGGCCGGGATCGGTTTTACGCTCCGGCGCAATATCACAATGGCCCGTCATATTATTGGCAATGGCTGGATAGCGATGAATCAATGCCCGCGTGACCGCCGCCAGTTGCTGATACTGCGCATCGGTATACGCCAGCGTATCAGTGCCTTCCAGCTCAATCCCAATAGAGAAATCATTACAGCGTTCGCGCCCCTGATACACGGAAACACCCGCATGCCAGGCGCGTTTATCGAAAGGAACATACTGGACAATTTCACCATCACGGCGAATCAAACAGTGAGCGGAGACGCGTAAATGGGCAATCTCTGCAAAGAAGGGATGAGCCTGCGGATCAATAGTTCCGGTGAATAATGCATCAATCCACGGACCGCCAAACTCGCCTGGCGGCAGGCTAATATTGTGCACCACCAGCAAGGTGGGAGTTTCGTCATCCGGGCGACAATCGTAATGTGGTGAGGGAACGCGGCGCGCGCCGACCAGCCACCCCTGTTCTAACAACATGCAGGATCTCCTTATATGTGGTGCTAATACCCGGTTCAGAGTAGCATGTTTCTACCTTATGATTCGTTAGCTATCTGGAGTTTTAACATGCCGCCTCGCCGCTATAACCCTGACACCCGACGTGACGAGCTGCTGGAACGCATTAATCTCGATATCCCCGGCGCGGTGGCCCAGGCGCTGCGAGAAGATTTAGGCGGAACAGTCGATGCCAACAACGACATTACGGCAAAACTTTTACCGGAAAATTCACGCTCTCATGCCACGGTGATCACCCGCGAAGAAGGCGTATTTTGTGGTAAACGCTGGGTTGAAGAAGTGTTTATTCAACTGGCAGGCGACGATGTCACCATTACCTGGCATGTGGATGACGGTGATGTCATTAACGCCAATCAACTCCTTTTCGAACTCGAAGGCCCATCTCGCGTGCTGTTAACCGGCGAACGTACTGCGCTTAATTTTGTACAAACTCTTTCTGGCGTAGCCAGTAAGGTTCGCCACTATGTTGAGTTACTGGAAGGCACCGATACGCAGTTGCTGGATACGCGAAAAACCTTACCCGGCCTGCGTTCTGCCCTGAAATACGCGGTACTTTGCGGCGGCGGGGCTAACCATCGTCTGGGGCTTTCTGACGCCTTCCTGATCAAAGAAAACCATATTATTGCCTCCGGCTCAGTGCGCCAGGCGGTCGAAAAAGCGTCCTGGTTGCACCCGGATGCGCCAGTAGAAGTTGAAGTCGAGAATCTGGAAGAACTTGATGAAGCACTGAAAGCAGGTGCCGATATCATCATGCTGGATAACTTCGACACAGAACAGATGCGCAAAGCCGTTAAACGCACCAACGGCAAGGCGCTGCTGGAAGTGTCTGGCAACGTCACCGACAAAACGCTGCGCGAGTTTGCTGAAACGGGCGTGGACTTTATCTCCGTCGGTGCGCTAACTAAACACGTACAGGCACTCGATCTTTCAATGCGTTTTCGCTAATTGCTGACAGATTTATCCGCTCCATCGCGGGCGGATAACCTCCCCTTCCCCAACTTTCTTCGTAACGCCTCGCAAATTTCTTGTCTTTCGCTGCAACGTAATAAAAAACCTCGGAAGCCGCCTTCCCGTTTCGTTTTTTGCCCCTCGCCTGTACTGATGGCGTTTGCCAAAGTAGCGCCAACCAAATCAAGGAGCGAAACAGATGGACAAGCAACGCGGTTTTACACTTATCGAACTGATGGTGGTTATTGGCATCATTGCCATTTTAAGCGCCA
Source organism: Escherichia sp. E2586 (assembly GCF_005781105.1). NCBI lineage: Bacteria > Pseudomonadati > Pseudomonadota > Gammaproteobacteria > Enterobacterales > Enterobacteriaceae > Escherichia > Escherichia sp. E2586. The sequence continues at coordinate 331,117 of NZ_VATN01000004.1, read as the reverse complement.
TTGGTATTCCCGCTTATCAAAACTACCTGCGCAAAGCCGCACTTACCGACATGCTACAAACCTTTGTGCCTTACCGTACCGCCGTAGAATTGTGCGCGCTGGAACATGGCGGACTGGACACCTGCGACGGCGGCCGCAATGGCATCCCCTCGCCTACCACCACCCGCTATGTTTCAGCCATGAGTGTGGCAAAGGGCGTGGTGTCGCTGACCGGGCAAGAGAGTCTCAATGGGCTAAGCATCGTTATGACACCCGGTTGGGATAACGCTAACGGTGTCACCGGCTGGACGCGCAACTGCAATATTCAAAGTGACAGCGCATTGCAGCAAGCCTGCGAAGATGTCTTCCGCTTTGATGACGCCAACTAAGGAGCGGCGATGAATATTTCACAGCTCACCGCCCTGTGTTTGCGTTACCAGGGGGTCTTACTGGATGCCAGCGAAGAAGTGGTTCATGTTGCGGTGGTCGATGTCCCCTCACATGAGTTGCTGGACGCATTGCATTTCGCTACCACCAAACGTATTGAGCTCACCTGCTGGACGCGCCAACAGATGGAAGGTCACGCCAGTCGCAAACAACAGACATTGCCCGTAGCCGTTCAGGAGAAACATCAGCCTAAAGCAGAATTGCTGGCTCATACGTTGCAATCTGCACTGGAACAACGCGCGTCAGATATTCATATCGAACCAGCGGACAATAGCTATCGTATCCGCTTACGTATCGACGGCGTGCTGCATCCTTTACCTGATGTTTCACTGGATGCCGGAGTCGCTTTAACCGCCAGGTTAAAAGTGCTTGGAAGCCTGGATATTGCGGAACATCGCCTGCCGCAGGACGGGCAATTCACTGTCGAACTGGCAGGGAACGCCGTCTCATTTCGTATTGCTACCTTGCCATGTCGCGGCGGTGAAAAGGTGGTATTACGGTTGTTACAGCAGGTGGACCAGGCGCTGGATGTCAACACGCTGGGAATGCAACCATCACAACTGACGGACTTTACCCACGCCTTGCAGCAACCACAGGGACTGGTGCTGGTAACTGGCCCTACCGGCAGCGGCAAAACAGTCACGCTGTATAGCGCACTGCAAACGCTGAATACCGCCGATATTAATATTTGCAGCGTGGAAGATCCGGTTGAGATCCCCATCGCCGGGCTAAACCAGACACAAATCCATCCGCGTGCCGGACTCACCTTTCAGGGCGTTTTGCGTGCGTTATTGCGCCAGGATCCTGACGTCATCATGATCGGAGAGATCCGCGATGGCGAAACGGCAGAAATTGCCATTAAAGCCGCGCAAACGGGTCATCTGGTATTGTCCACGCTACACACCAACTCCACCTGTGAAACGCTGGTGCGTTTACAGCAAATGGGCGTTGCTCGCTGGATGCTCTCGTCGGCCCTCACTCTGGTAATAGCCCAGCGCCTGGTACGTAAACTTTGTCCGCATTGCCGCCAGCAGCAAGGGGAACCGATCCGCCTTCCGGACAATGTATGGTCATCTCCGCTGTCCCGCTGGCAGGCACTGGGTTGTGAACATTGCTACCACGGTTTTTATGGTCGTACCGCCTTGTTTGAAGTCCTGCCCATTACACCAGCCATACGCCAGCTTATTTCCTCTAATACTGAAGTTGAATCGCTGGAAACGCACGCCAGGCGGACAGGTATGCGCACACTTTTTGAAAACGGCTGCCTGGCCGTGGAACAAGGCTTAACCACCTTTGAAGAGTTAATCCGCGTGCTGGGGATGCCACATGGCGAATAAGCAACTCTGGCGATGGCATGGCATAACCGGCGACGGCAATGCGCAAGATGGGATGCAATGGTCAGAGAGCCGTGCTTTGCTGCTTTTGGCTCTACAGCAGCAAAGGGTTACCCCACTAAGCCTGAAGCGAATCGCCATCAATTCTGCGCATTGGCGAGGAGATAAAAGCGCGGAAGTCATTCATCAACTGGCGACGCTACTTAAAGCCGGGTTAACGCTTTCTGAAGGGCTGGCACTGCTGGCTGAACAGCATCCAAGTAAGCAATGGCAGGCATTGTTGCAATCGCTGGCGCACGATCTCGAACAGGGCATTGCCTTTTCCAGTGCCTTATTACCCTGGTCAGAGGTATTTCCGCCGCTCTATCAGGCGATGATCCGCACGGGGGAAGTGACCGGTAAGCTGGATGAATGCTGTTTTGAACTGGCGCGTCAACAAAAAGCCCAGCGCCAGTTGGCCGACAAAGTGAAATCAGCGTTGCGTTATCCCATCCTCATTTTAGCGATGGCAATCATGGTGGTTGTGGCAATGCTGCATTTTGTTCTGCCGGAGTTTGCCGCTATCTATAAAACCTTTAACACCCCACTACCGGTACTAACGCAGGGGATCATGACGCTGGCAGACTTTAGTGGCAAATGGGGCTGGCTGCTGATAGTGCTCGGCTTTCTGCTGGCGATAGCCAACAAACTGCTGATGCGTCGCCCTACCTGGCTTATTGCGCGGCAGAAATGGTTATTACGCATCCCAATAATGGGAGCCCTGATGCGGGGACAAAAACTCACGCAGATCTTTACGATTCTGGCGCTGACACAAAGTGCAGGGATTACTTTTTTGCAGGGAGTGGAGAGCGTCAGGGAGACGATGCGCTGCCCGTACTGGGCGCAACTTCTGACACAAATTCAGCATGATATCAGTAACGGTCACCCCATCTGGCTGGTGCTAAAAAATACGGGGGAGTTTAGCCCGCTCTGTTTGCAGTTAGTGAGGACAGGAGAGACATCCGGGTCGCTGGATCTCATGCTGGAGAATCTTGCCCATCATCATCGGGATAACACGCTGGCGCTGGCAGATAACCTTGCCGCCTTACTGGAACCGGCGTTGCTGGTCATTACTGGAGGAATTATCGGTACGTTGGTGGTGGCAATGTATCTGCCAATTTTCCATCTGGGCGATGCGATGAGTGGGGTGGGATAATGCTGGCGTGTTGCTCCACGCCAGCATTGGGAGATTACAGATTATTGAAGATGCGGTTTTCTTGTTCCAGTACGCGGATAAACGTGGTGCGTTTGGTCAGCTCTTTCAGGCGAGAAGCCCCAACGTAAGTGCAGGCTGAACGCAGACCGCCTAAAATATCACGCGCGGTATTTTCAACCGAACCGCGCAGAGGAAGCTTAACGGTTTTACCTTCTGCAGCGCGATATTCCGCAACGCCGCCAACGTGACGTTTCATCGCAGACTCGGAGCTCATACCGTAGAACAGCATAAATTTCTCACCGTTCTCTTCAACAATACGGCCGCCGCTCTCTTCGTGACCAGCCAGCATTCCGCCAAGCATTACGAAATCGGCACCGCCACCAAAAGCTTTAGCCACATCGCCCGGTGTGGTACAGCCGCCATCGCTGACGATCATCCCGCCCAGACCGTGCGCGGCATCGGCGCATTCGATCACCGCAGAAAGCTGCGGATATCCGACGCCCGTTTTCACGCGAGTTGTACAAACAGAGCCAGGACCAATGCCAACTTTAACGATATCGGCACCGGAGAGGATAAGCTCCTCACACATTTCGCCAGTTACCACATTGCCTGCACAAATAGTTTTGGTCGGCCACGCTTCACGCGCCTTCGCCACAAACTGCACGAAGTGCTCAGAATATCCATTCGCAACATCAATACAAACGAAGTTTAATGCCGGATTCAGATCGAGAATTTGTTTAGTTTTTTCGAAATCGGTATCCGACGTGCCGGTAGAAACCATCACATGTTTCAGCACATCAGCAGAAGAATTGTTGATAAACGCTTGCCACTCTTCAACAGAGTAATGTTTATGTACAGCGGTCAAAATATCGAAAGAAGCCAGTGCCGTAGCCATACTAAAAGTGCCTACGGTGTCCATATTTGCGGCGATAATCGGCACGCCGGACCAGCTTTGACCTGAATGTTTGAAGGTGAATTGACGTTCCAGTTCAACATCGGAACGGCTTTTAAGGGTAGAGCGTTTAGGGCGGATGAGGACGTCTTTAAAACCTAACTTCAGATCTTCTTCGATACGCATGTGCAGATTCCTGGGGTTAATGGCTGTAAGGGTAAGAGCGCAACTCCAGTGACGCTATCATACGCACTAATCGATATGGCGCAAGACTGCGAAATTGTCTTTTTTTACGCTACAATCCCATAAATTTACCTGGTAAATAGTGGGCGAACGTTTCATCAATTTCGCTTTCGCGCGCTCTTTATTAACATTTTGATAATCATGATGAATTCCCAGGAATATATATTATGAGGTATACAGTTGCCTTAACAGGCGGCATTGGCAGTGGCAAGAGTACCGTTGCAAATGCATTTGCTGACCTCGGAATTAATGTCATTGATGCCGATATTATTGCGCGTCAGGTGGTTGAACCGGGTACACCTGCACTGCGTGCCATTGCTGAACACTTTGGCGCGGATATGATTGCTGCTGATGGAACATTGCAACGTCGCGCCTTGCGCGAGCGGATCTTTGCCTATCCGGAAGAGAAAAACTGGCTTAATGCCCTGCTGCATCCTCTGATTCAGCAGGAGACGCAACGCCAGATCCAGCAAGCAACGTCACCTTATGTGTTATGGGTTGTGCCATTGCTGGTAGAAAACTCACTGTATAAAAAAGCGAATCGAGTGCTGGTGGTGGATGTCAGCCCAGAAACGCAGCTTAAGCGCACCATGCAGCGCGATGATGTTACTCGCGAGCATGTCGAACAAATTCTTGCTGCCCAGGCAACGCGCGAAGCCCGTCTTGCGGTGGCAGATGACGTCATTGATAATAACGGCACACCAGATGCTATTGCATCAGATGTTGCCCGCCTGCACGCACACTATTTGCAGCTCGCGTCGCAGTTTGTCTCACAGGAAAAAACTTAATGCAGACCCAGGTCCTTTTTGAACATCCACTAAATGAAAAAATGCGTACATGGCTGCGCATTGAGTTTTTAATTCAACAACTCACCGTAAATTTGCCTATTGCTGACTACGCTGGTGCTCTGCATTTCTTCCGTAATGTTAGTGAATTGCTGGATGTGTTCGAGCGTGGAGAAGTTCGTACCGAACTACTGAAAGAGCTGGAACGTCAACAGCGTAAACTCCAGACCTGGATTGGTGTGCCTGGCGTGGACCAGACCCGTATTGAAGCATTAATTCAGCAGTTGAAGGCCGCAGGTAGCGTGCTGATTTCCGCGCCGCGTATCGGGCAATTTCTGCGTGAAGACAGGATGATTGCCCTGGTGCGCCAGCGTCTGAGCATTCCCGGCGGTTGTTGCAGCTTTGATTTACCTACGTTGCATATCTGGTTGCATTTACCCCAGTCGCAGCGCGACAGTCAGGTCGAAACCTGGATTGCCAGCCTGAGCCCGCTGACACAGGCACTTACAATGGTGTTGGATTTGATTCGTCAGTCGGCACCGTTCCGCAAACTGACCAGTCTGAACGGTTTTTATCAGGATAACGGCGAAGACGCCGATTTGTTACGCCTGAATCTGGCACTCGATTCACAGCTTTACCCGCAAATATCCGGTCATAAGAGCCGTTTTGCCATTCGCTTTATGCCGCTGGACAGTGAAAATGGACAAGTACCGGAACGTCTGGATTTCGAACTGGCTTGTTGCTAAGGAGTAAAAATGTCAGAAACTATTACGGTGAATTGCCCCACCTGCGGGAAAACGGTGGTGTGGGGTGAAGTCAGCCCATTTCGGCCATTTTGTTCCAAACGCTGCCAGTTGATCGACCTCGGAGAATGGGCTGCTGAAGAAAAACGAATCCCCAGCAGTGGCGATCTTTCTGAGAGCGATGACTGGAGCGAAGAGCCAAAGCAGTGACATTTGTCCGATGCCGCACGTAGGCCTGATAAGACGCGCCAGCGCCGCATCAGGCATCTTGTGTAAATGTCGGATGCGGCGTAAACGCCTTATCCGACCTATAAAACCTGATTTATCAAAGAGTTAACAAACATCGTAGGCCTGATAAGACGCGCCAGCGTCGCATCAGGCATCTTATGCAAATGTCGGATGCGGCGTAAACGCCTTATACGATCTACAAAACATTATTTATCAACGATTTAATAAACCTCGTAGGCCTGATAAGACGCGCCAGCGTCGCATCAGGCATCGTGTGTAAATGTCGGATGCGGCGCAAACGCCTTATCCGACCTACAAAATCTAATTTATCAACGAGTTAATAAACTTCGTAGGCCTGATAAGACGCGTCAGCGTCGCATCAGGCATCGTGTGTAAATGTCGGATGCGGCGTAAACGCCTTATCCGACCTCCAGACACTTAAGCTTCGCAATTACCGGTTCATTGGCTGGCGGAAAATCTTCAGCATCGAGGCTGGCCAGCGCCATCCACTCACCGGGCTGTCCCTCTTTCCCCCACGGTTCTCCTTCCCAGCTTTCGACCAACCAGAACCACAGTGTGATATGCCTGTCAGAGAACTGATATTCCAGCTTTTCAAACAGCGAAAAACGTTGCGGGGTAACCCCGACTTCTTCCTGAAGCTCCCGTACCATCGCTTGTTCTGCAGTTTCTCCCATTTCTATTTTACCGCCCGGAAACTCCAGCTTATTTGCCATGTGCGCATCTGCGGCGCGACGGGTTATAAAGATTTCGTTGTTTTCGTTGCGAATAATACCTACCGCGATTTGCAGTTTTTTCATTGTCTTAAGCCTATAAAAAAGGCGCAGAATCCTGCGCCTTTTATTTCAACACTTAGCTTTTATTGCAGGCGACCATGGCACTGCTTGTATTTTTTACCAGAACCGCATGGGCAAGGATCGTTACGTCCAACTTTACGATCGCCGGTTTGCGCTGCCAGCGCAGCTGCGGCTGCAGAGTCGTCATCCTGATGGCTAAGCTGCTGCATTTGCGCTAAACGCTCAGCTTCCATACGACGCTGCTGCTCCAGCTCTTCAACTTCTTCCGGCATGCGTACTTGTACTTTGCTTAACGTGCTGATGACTTCATATTTCAACGATTCCAGCATCGCCGCAAACATGGAGAACGATTCACGTTTGTATTCCTGCTTCGGATCTTTCTGTGCATAGCCACGCAGGTGGATACCCTGACGCAGATAGTCCATCGCCGCCAGGTGCTCTTTCCACAGGGAGTCCAGCGTTTGCAGCATCACCCCTTTCTCGAAGTGACGCATCATCTCAGCGCCAACCACTTCTTCTTTACGGTGATACACTTCGATGGACTGCTCCAGGATACGCTCACGCAGCGTCTCTTCATGCAGTTCTGGCTCTTTGTCCAGCCACTCGGCAATCGGCAAATCAAGGTCGAAGTCGTTTTTCAGACGTTCTTGCAAACCTGGAATGTCCCACATTTCTTCCAGTGACTGTGGCGGAATGTAGGCATCGATGGTTGCTTTGAACACATCTTCACGAATGCTGTTGATGGTTTCGCTCACATCGCTGACATCCAACAGTTCGTTACGCTGGGAGTATATGGCACGACGCTGATCGTTAGCTACGTCATCGTATTCCAGCAGCTGTTTACGAATGTCGAAGTTACGGCTTTCAACTTTACGCTGAGCATTGGCAATTGCTTTAGTTACCCACGGATGCTCAATGGCTTCGCCGGGTTTCATACCCAGTTTACGCATCATGCCTGATACGCGGTCAGAGGCAAAAATACGCATCAGCGCATCTTCCATCGACAGGTAGAAACGGGAAGAACCGGCATCACCCTGACGACCAGAACGGCCACGCAGCTGGTTATCGATACGACGAGATTCGTGACGCTCGGTACCGATGATATGCAGGCCACCTGCTTCCAGTACCGCGTCGTGACGCACCTGCCAGTCGGCTTTAATTTTTTCAATTTGCTCTGCGGTCGGGTTTTCCAGCGCGGCAACTTCTGCCTGCCAGCTACCGCCAAGCACGATGTCAGTACCACGACCCGCCATGTTGGTCGCGATGGTCACTGCAGCCGGATAGCCCGCCTGAGCAACGATTGCCGCTTCGTTGGCGTGGAATTTAGCGTTCAGAACGTTGTGTTTGATACCGGCTTTGGTCAGCTCGTTTGATACCAGTTCCGATTTCTCGATTGAAATAGTACCCACCAGCACTGGCTGGCCTTTCGCAGTACGTTCTTTGATATCTTCAATGATCGCCTGAATTTTTTCCGCTTCGGTCATGTAGACCAGATCCGGCAGATCTTTACGAATCATCGGGCGGTTGGTCGGAACGACTACAGTATCCAGCTTGTAGATGGAACTGAATTCGAAGGCTTCGGTATCAGCCGTACCGGTCATCCCCGCCAGTTTTTCATACAGACGGAAGTAGTTCTGGAAGGTGATCGAAGCCAGTGTCTGGTTTTCGTTCTGAATCTGTACACCCTCTTTTGCTTCCACAGCCTGGTGCAGGCCATCAGACCAGCGACGGCCCTGCATGGTACGACCGGTATGTTCGTCAACGATGATAACTTCACCATCTTTAACGATGTAATCGACATCGCGAGTAAACAGCGCGTGAGCACGCAGCGCCGCCGTTACGTGGTGCATCAGCATAATATTGGCCGGAGAGTACAGCGACTCACCTTCATCCATAATGCCTTCTTTCACCAGCAGCTCTTCAATAAGCACCAGACCACGTTCGGTCAGGTTCACCTGGCGAGATTTTTCATCCACCGAGAAGTGGCCTTCGCCCTGGAAGGTTTCGGAGTCTTCTTTTTCCTGACGGATCAGGTACGGAATAATTTTGTTTACACGCTTATACATTTCCGAACTGTCTTCCGCCGGGCCGGAAATGATCAGCGGTGTACGCGCTTCATCGATCAGGATGGAGTCCACTTCGTCCACCAGCGCATAGTGCAGTTTACGCTGTACACGTTCTTCAGGGCTGAACGCCATGTTGTCGCGCAGGTAGTCAAAGCCGTATTCGTTGTTCGTACCGTAAGTAATGTCAGCCGCGTAAGCTTCACGCTTTGCCGGTGCTGGCATGCCCGGCAGGTTGATGCCGACGGTCAAGCCGAGGAATTCAAACAGCGGACGGTTGTTTTCGGCGTCACGTTGCGCCAGGTAATCGTTGACGGTAACAACGTGCACGCCTTTACCGGTTAATGCGTTCAGGTAAGCAGGCAGCGTTGCGGTCAGGGTTTTACCTTCACCTGTACGCATTTCCGCGATGCAACGTTCATTAAGAACCATACCGCCGAGCAGCTGTACGTCGAAGTGGCGCATGCCAAAAACACGCTTACTGGCTTCACGCACGACAGCGAAGGCTTCCGGAATCAAGTTTTCCAGCACTTCGCCTTTTTCCAGACGCGCACGGAACTCTGCCGTTTTTCCTTTCAGTTCTTCGTCGGAGAGTTTTTCAATCTCCGGTTCCATGGCATTGATAATGTTGACGACTTTGCGCATCCGGCGCAGGGTACGATCGTTACGACTACCGAAAACTTTAGTTAATAATTTGATTAGCATAATAAAATCTCAAACACCCCGCATTGCGGAGTAAATAAAATGAAGTAAAGGTTTCTCGTTGTTAGCTGAGGCGTTGAGGGCCAGCACGGATGCCCTGCGCCTGGCTTATCCAGACGGGCGTGCTGAAGTTTGCTTGAGGAGTAAAATGCGCATAATCAATGCGATAACCATTTTCAGACCGCGTGCCTTCCTGGGTCAGCAGCGCGCTGAGCGTATCCAGTAAAGCAAGATGTTGCGCCTGAAGCGGTAAAGATTCCTCGGCAACGGGCAGCGTTTGCGGCGCCATTGCAAAGGAGAGATGGCGGATTACCGTGCGAATAGCATGTTGATGCCAGTAATCAACGGAATAGTTCGAGTTCGGGCGGCGTGTGTTTGCTTCCAGCAAGGCCAACTGACTAAAGTTAACTTTGGCGGAAGGCTCGTGATTGCGCGTTGTCGCTTTTGCGGGCGCGTTTGGCTCGGCGGCGTTGCTGAGCGCAGGCAAACCTAAACTCGCCGCGACCATCCCTAATAAGAGATGCGGCCAGAAGTAGCGTCTACCTAACTGTCGCCAGCGCGTCAGTATTCCACTCACGTTATTGCCATCCCGATCGTATTCAACGTTTTTAGCGCACAAATCTTATCATTAAAGCCAGAAGTCCACAGCAGTATTCAAGATAAGTAACACGTAAAAGTGCTTAAGAAAACAGCGTTCGCACCGATTTCTTACGACGCTGTAAAAACTCAAAAAAAAACGACTGGGTCACCTGGCCGGAGAGAGTGCCAGATTTGCCAGTCGAATTTTATACGACAGTATAGATGTCGTTATGCCAGTACGGCTGAAGGCGCTTTGAAGGCCAACGGCAGTTCTGCGTCGTCCTGGAAGGTCACATATTCCCAAGCTTCCTGTTTCGCCAGGACAGCCTGCAACAGTTTGTTATTCAGTGCATGACCGGATTTATAAGCGGTAAATGCACCGATAATGTTGTGACCACACATGAACAAATCACCGATCGCGTCGAGCATTTTGTGACGCACAAACTCGTCTTCAAAACGCAGGCCGTCTTCGTTCAGTACGCGATAATCGTCAACAACGATGGCACAATCGAAGCTGCCGCCCAGGCACAGGCCACGGGACTGCAGATATTCGATATCACGCATGAAACCAAACGTACGCGCACGGCTGATCTGGCGCATAAACGCATCAGCAGAGAAGTTCATCGCATAGCGTTGATTGCTGGAATCGATTGCCGGATGGTTGAAATCGATGGTGAAGTCCAGCGAAAAACCATTGTACGGCTTAAATTCAGCCCACTTATCGCCATCTTCGACGCGAACAGTCTCTTTGATACGAACAAATTTCTTGGCGCAGTTCAGCTCGTCGATACCAGCATCAAGCAGCAGGTAAACAAACGGAGCGGCACTGCCGTCCATGATTGGGATTTCCGGCGCGTTAACTTCGATAACAATGTTATCGATGCCTAAGCCCGCGAGCGCTGCGTTCAGGTGCTCAACAGTTGAAATCCGTACATCATGCTCGTTGACCAGACACGTACAGAGCATGGTATCACGCACAGATTTGGCATCGGCCGGGAAATCTACCGGTGGATTCAAGTCGGTGCGACGATAGATGACCCCGGTGTTGGCCGGCGCAGGGCGTAAGGTCAGGGTGACTTTCTTGCCGGTATGTAAACCGACACCCGTCGCCTGAACGATACGTTTAAGTGTCCTTTGTTTGATCATCGTATTATCTCGCCAAATTATCTATCCAACCGAAGTGTACTATACATTCGGCAGGCCAGTTTAGCACAAAGAGCCTCGCAACCCAAATTCCAGCTAATTCTTAGTCAGCTTGCTTACGCAGGAATGCCGGGATATCCAGATAATCCGGCTCTTTCACGGTTTGTGGCGTATTGTCGTTCACCACTTTGGCCACGGGCTTCTGCTCTTGCGTCAGCGGCGCCATACCATGCTGCTGGTAGCGATCCATCACTGGCTGTTGAACTTGCTTATTGGTCACGAGGGTGATTTCAGGACGTTTGTCCATACCGATACCTGTAGCAACCACGGTTACACGCAGTTCATCGTTCATATCCGGGTCAAGAGAAGTACCGATAACCACGGTCGCGTTGTCCGAAGCAAATGCACGGATGGTGTTACCTACGGTTTCGAATTCATCCAGACGCAGGTCGAAGCCCGCAGTGATGTTAACCAGCACGCCTCGTGCGCCAGACAGGTCGATATCTTCCAGCAGCGGAGAAGAGATAGCCATTTCAGCCGCTTCTTCCGCACGGTCTTCACCGCTCGCCACGCCAGAACCCATCATTGCGTAGCCCATTTCAGACATCACAGTACGTACGTCTGCAAAGTCCACGTTCATCAGACCCGGACGAGTAATCAGCTCGGCGATACCCTGAACAGCGCCTTTTAGCACATCGTTAGCTGCGCCAAACGCGTCCAGCAGGGAGATACCGCGGCCAAGAACTTTCAGCAGTTTGTCGTTCGGGATTGTGATCAGTGAGTCTACATGTTTGGATAATTCAGTGATCCCCTGCTCCGCAAATGCCATACGCTTCTTGCCTTCAAAGTTGAAAGGCTTGGTCACGACAGCAACGGTCAGAATACCTAAATCTTTAGCCACTTCAGCAACAACCGGCGCAGCACCTGTACCGGTACCACCGCCCATGCCCGCTGCAATAAAGACCATGTCTGCACCTTCCAGCGCCGCACGCAGTGCATCACGATCCTCATCAGCCGCATTACGGCCAACTTCTGGATTAGCGCCAGCTCCCAGTCCTTTGGTGATACCACTACCGATCTGAATCGTCTGCCCAACCGCTGTTTTACGCAGCGCCTGTGCATCGGTATTTACCGCGAAAAATTCAACACCTTCAATGCGCTCACGCACCATGTGTTCAACAGCATTACCGCCGCCGCCGCCGACGCCGATGACTTTAATCACCGCGTCGTTGGTAAGTTCCATTGGTTCAAACATAGTTTCTCTCCGATATGTGCCTGTCGCCTGAGGCCGTAATCACCGCCGGCCTCATAAAAATTAAAATTCTTTTCGCAGCCAACTATTGAGTCGCTTGATCCACGAGCCAACAGATGCTGTAACACGTTTTTCAACTTCCGCTTCACCGTTAAGATGTGACTCTTTCCCGTAATGAAGCAATCCCACTGCCGTTGAATAATACGGCTCCTGAGCGTAATCCGTTAAACCGGTGATATTCAGCGGCGCGCCGATACGCACCTGCGTATGAAACACGCGTTGAGCGCAGGCGGCAAGACCTTCGATCTGCGCCGCGCCACCGGTTAATACAATACCCGCTGCCAGGTGATGCTTTACGCCTTGTTGGCGAAGCTTTTCCTGCAGCTGCAATATCTCTTCGTTGACCAGGTTGAGCAGCTCGGTATAGCGCGGCTCAATCACCTCCGCCAGCGTCTGACGTTGCAGACTACGCGGCGGACGACCACCTACACTCGGCACTTCCACGCTCTCGTCTTTACCGACGATGGAGCCCAGCGCGCAGCCATGACGAACTTTAATCGCTTCGGCGTCGCTTGGCGGTGTGCCAAAGGCATAAGCGATATCACTGGTCACGACATTGCCAGCATAAGGAATTACCTTGGTGTGACGCAATGCCCCGCCAGTATAAACGGCGATATCCATTGTACCACCACCGATATCGACGACGCAGACGCCCAGTTCTCGTTCGTCTTCCGTCAATACCGAATAACTTGATGCCAGTCCGGCAAATATCAGTTGGTCAACTTTCAGGCCACAACGTTCAACGGCTTTCACAATGTTTTTTGCCATATCGTTGTGACATGTGATCAGGTGCACTTTTGCCTGCATACGCACGCCAGAAAGTCCTACCGGATTTTTGATCCCTTCCTGATAGTCAATCGCATACTCTTGCGGGATCACATGCAGCACACGATGTTCATCACGCACGCGCACCGATTTCGCGGTATGGACGACATTTTCTACATCTTCTTGTGTCACTTCTTCTTCAGAAATAGGCACCATACCAATTTCATTCTGGCAGCTGATGTGCTTACCAGAAAGCGCCAGATATACCGAAGAGATCTGACAATCTGCCATCAATTCTGCCTGGTCAATGGCGCGCTGTACGCACTTGACCACGGATTCGAGGTCGTTCACCCCGCCTTTATCCATACCACGTGACGGGCAGCTGCCCACACCAATGATATTGACCATACCGTCGGGCAGAACTTCCCCTACTAAAGCGGCAACCTTCGCGGTACCAATCTCCAGTCCTACTACCAGTTTTCTGTCCGTCGCCTTGATCATTGTTGTTCTGCCTGTGCCTGATTTTGTTGCTGAGTAGATTCCTCTGGCGGCAAGGGCGCCCAGCCGACTGCCGCACCAGAGTCATAACGCAAATCAACGTAGCTAATCCGTTTGCCATCGGTTTGCGCCTGCTGCTGTAAAACCGGATAAAGTTCTACAAAGCGAGCCAAACGTTTCATCGTATCGCCCCGGCCAAGATTGAGCTTAATATCGTTATTCAGCGTCAACTGCCAGGAGCGCCGCGCGGTCATCGCCGCTTCCTTCAGAGTAAATCTGTCCTTTGCCAGCATCTGCCCCATTTCGCGATAGCCCTGCAACACTTCATTTGCGCTGCCTTCCGGACCATACAACATTGGGAGCACCTGCTTGCTGGTGCGATCTGGCGGAACGCTGAAGGTGTTTCCTTCAGCGTCAACCATATGCTGATCATTCCAACGCGCAATCGGCACATATTCAACCAGATGAATCTTCAATTCATCAGGCCACTGCTTTCTGACGCTCACCTGCTTAATCCACGGCAGGCGTTGTTCAATTTGCGTCTGGATGATATTTACATCCTGGGTCATAAAGGTACCTGGCTCACCCAATGCCAGGATCGACTGCCGGATATCGTCATTACGCGTGTAATGGCGTTCACCGGTCAACACCAGCTTTGAGAGCGGCAGGCGTTGCGCATCTTCCATCCAGCCCAACACGACCCAGCCGCTCACCAACACTGTCGTTAAAACGGTCAGCAGGAAAAGGATCCCCGCCAGACGCGTTCCATTATTGCGGTGAGAAGAAATCTCTTCTTCACTGTTTCGCGTGTTCAGAGCAGCCTGCGACATATTAGTCCGCCAGTTCCAGAATTCGTACTACCAACTGCGAGAAGCTCATACCCGCCTGACGTGCCGCCATCGGCACCAGACTGTGACTGGTCATACCCGGTGAGGTATTAGCTTCCAGCAGATAAAACTGTCCATCGCTGTCCAGCATGACGTCTATACGTCCCCATCCTTTGCATCCTAAAGTCGTCCATGCTTTCAGCACTAATGCCTGCAAATTTGCCTCTTGAGCCACTTCTAAACCTGCCGGGCAGAAATACTGTGTCTCATCAGAGAGATACTTCGCCTCATAATCATAGAAGGTTCCAGCGGGTTGAATACGTATTGACGGTAAAATTTCTTCACCGAGTATCGCAACCGTGAACTCCGGCCCACTTAGCCATTTTTCAATCAATACTTCTTCATCGTGCTGAAATGCCAATCTTAATGCATCTTGCAGAGCATTTTCTGCTACTACTTTTGACATTCCCACACTGGAACCTTCGCGGCTCGGCTTGACGATAAGCGGCAAACCTAAGGCAGAAATTTCTGCTAACTGCTTATCACTAATGCCTTTTTCAAACTCTGCGCGGGTTAATGCTACCCACGGCGCTACCGGTAAACCAGCCCCCTGCCAAAGCAGTTTGCTGCGTAGTTTATCCATTGAAAGCGCAGATGCCATCACTCCACTGCCGGTATAAGGCAAGCCCATCAGCTCGAGCATACCCTGCAGCGTGCCATCTTCACCACCGCGACCGTGCAGAGCGATAAACACTTTCTGAAAGCCCATCGACTTCAGTTGCGTTACGTCGATTTCTTTCGGGTCGACAGGATACGCGTCAATACCGCCTTCACGCAGCCCAGCTAACACTGCCGCGCCAGAATTCAGAGAAACTTCCCGCTCTGCGGAGGTCCCGCCCAACAGGACCGCGATTTTATCAGTCATGTCGCTCTTCCTCTGTAGTTTGCGGCTTCAGTTTGATTTCAGCTAAAGATCGGGCAATTTTTCCGATATTTCCTGCCCCCTGAACGAGGATCAGGTCGTTACCAGTTAATACTGGTGCTAACATCTCGGCCACCTGCGCCGGGTCCGGCACCAGAATCGGATCAATTTTCCCACGGCCACGGATTGTACGACACAACGAACGACTGTCCGCTCCCGGAATAGGCGCTTCGCCTGCCGGATACACTTCCAGCATCAGCAGGGTATCCACCTGAGTCAGCACATTGGCAAAATCATCATACAGGTCGCGCGTACGGGTGAAACGGTGCGGCTGAAACAGCATCACCAGGTTTTTATCCGGCCAACCTGCTCGCGCCGCTTTAATAGTGGCGTCCACCTCGGTCGGGTGGTGACCATAGTCATCAACCAGCATTGCCGTACCGCTTTTACCATTCACAGGTTCCAATGGAAATTCACCAAGGAAATCAAAGCGGCGTCCGGTCCCCTGGAAACTCTCCAGCGCACGCAAAATAGCCTCGTCTTCAATCCCCTCTTCCGTGGCGACCGCAACGGCAGCGGCAGCATTCAGGGCATTGTGACGACCTGGCGCATTCAGTGTAACGCGCATTGGCTCTTTGTCCTGACGCAGCAGCGTAAAGTGCCCCTGCGGGCCAATCTGCTGATAATCTTCCACACGCACGTCAGCATCTTCGCTGAAGCCATAAGTGGTGGTTTGACGGCCTACACGCGGTAACAATTCGCGAATTACCGGATCGTCAACACACATCACCGCACGACCGTAAAACGGCAGGTTGTGCAGAAAATTAATAAAAGTCTGTTTTAAATTCTCAAAGTCGCCCTGGTAGGTATCCATATGGTCGGCTTCGATATTAGTGACAATCGCTACCATCGGTTGCAGATGCAGGAACGACGCATCGCTTTCATCAGCTTCAGCAATCAGGTAACGACCGTGGCCTAAACGTGCATGAACACCCGCCGCTTTTACCAGCCCACCGTTCACGAAGGTCGGGTCGAGGCCCGCTTCTGCGTAGATGCTGGAAACCATCGCGGTGGTTGTGGTTTTGCCATGCGTCCCGGCAATGGCGATGCCATGACGAAAACGCATTAACTCAGCCAGCATTTCAGCACGACGAATAACCGGAATACGTGCCTCATGAGCGGCAACAATTTCCGGGTTATCGGCGGAAATCGCGCTGGAAACTACGACCACACTGGCATCACGCACGTTTTCCGGGCGATGGTTGAAGTAAATCGTCGCTCCCAGGTTCGTTAACTGTTGCGTGACTGGGTTTGGCGCTAAATCGGAACCACTGATCTGATACCCTTCATTGGCCAGAACTTCGGCAATACCGCCCATACCGGCACCACCGATGCCGACAAAGTGTATGTGCCGAACGCGACGCATTTCAGGCACGATGGAACGCAGTTTTGCCAATTGTTGTGTATTCATTCTTTACGCCATTAACTTCTCAAATTCATACGATGCAAAAGGCATCGCTACGATTACGCCCGGGCAGCCCGGCTCACTTCATTTGCCACTCGCTCGGTGGCATCCGGAATGGATGCAGCTCGGGCGCGTTCTGCCATGGTTAATAAGGTTTCTCGCGGCCACCCGGCCAGGGTGTTGGCGATGGCATCCACAGTAAGCTGCGGCTGCTCGATAATTTTGGCTGCGCCCGCTTTTTCCAGCGGCAGCGCATTCCAGTACTGTTGGCGGTCTTTATGTTGAAACGGCACAAACAACGCAGGTAGCCCTGCCGCAGCGATTTCACTCACCGTCAACGCGCCAGAACGGCAAACGACGACATCCGCCCACGCATAGGCCGCCGCCATATCATCAATAAATTCCGTCACTTTATGCTGCGGTTGCCCCGTTTCGGCATAAGCCTGTTCAACGGTTTGTTGCGAACCTTTGCCGCTCTGATGCCAGATAGTGACTGAACCACCCAGCTTTGCTGCAACCTGCGGCATTGTCTGGTTAAGGATGCGCGCTCCCTGGGAACCACCCACAACCAGAACACGAACCGGACCTTCACGACCAGCCATACGCTGCTGTGGCAACGGCAGCGCCAGCACATCAGTACGCACCGGGTTACCAACAACTTCGGCATCAGGGAAAGCCCCCGGAAACGCCTGCATCACTTTGGTAGCAATTTTCGCCAGCCATTTATTGGTCAAGCCAGCAATGCCGTTTTGTTCGTGAAGTACGACCGGAATGCCTAACGACCATGCTGCCAGACCACCAGGCCCGGAAACATAGCCGCCCATACCGAGCACCACATCGGGCTTGTAAGCTTTCATAATCGCCCGCGCCTGACGCCAGGCGTTAAAGATCCGCAGCGGAGCCGCGAGCAACGCTTTAATACCCTTGCCGCGCAGACCAGAAATACGAATAAAGTCGATCTCGATACCGTGTTTCGGCACTAAGTCCGCTTCCATACGATCGGCAGTACCCAGCCAGCGAACTTGCCACCCCTGGGCCATTAAATGGTGCGCAACAGCCAGTCCCGGGAACACGTGCCCGCCAGTACCGCCTGCCATCACCATTAATCGCTTCCCTTTACCACTCATCGAGAACCTCGTACAAACGCCTGCGCTTTCTCCAGACGTGTTTCATAATCAATACGTAACAGCATCATGATGGCTGTCGACATAATCAGTAAGCTCGAACCACCGTAACTGATCAGCGGCAATGTCAGACCTTTAGTTGGCAACATCCCCGCTGCCGCGCCAACGTTCACCAGTGCCTGGAAGCTGAACCAGATACCAATTGAACAGGCGAGAAAACCGGAAAAACGGTGGTCAATTTCTAACGCTTTACGGCCAATCGACATCGCGCGAAAAGCGACGAAGAATACCATTAAAAGCGCCAGCACCACACCGATATACCCCAGTTCTTCGCCGATAATGGCGAAAATGAAGTCAGTGTGAGCTTCTGGCAGATACTCCAGTTTTTGTACCGAATTGCCTAAACCTTGCCCCCACAATTCGCCACGACCAAACGCCATCAGGGATTGCGTTAACTGATAGCCGCTACCGAAGGGATCTTCCCACGGGTTCCAGAACGCAGTAACACGGCGGATACGGTACGGTTCGGCGAGGATCAGCAGCACGACCGCTGAAATCCCCATGCCGATAATGGCAATGAACTGCCACAATTTTGCCCCCGCCAGGAACAGCATCGCCAGTGTGGTGACGAACAATACGACTACTGTACCAAGGTCTGGCTGTGCCAGCAGTAACACTGCCAGCACCAGAATTACGCCCATCGGTTTCAGGAAGCCGCGCAGGTTGTTACGTACTTCGTCGCCTTTGCGCACCAGATAGTTGGCGATGTAACAAAACAGCGACAGCTTGGTCAACTCCGCAGGCTGAATACGCAGCAGGCCGAGATCGATCCAACGTGATGCCCCTTTAACTGAGCTACCTACCACCAGCACGATCATCAGCAGGATGATTGATCCAAGCAGCATCGTAGCGCTGTAACGTTGCCAGAACTCCATCGGCAGACGCAGCGTAATGATCGCCAGAATGAATGCCAGGATCAGATAGACGCCATCACGCTTCGCGAAGAAAAACGGATCGTTGGTTAAGCGCTGCCCAATGGGCATTGACGCCGAAGTCACCATGATAAAGCCGATCGCCGCGAGGCCGAAGGTCAGCCACAGCAAGGTGCGATCGTACATGATCAGGCTGTCGGTATCTTTTTCCCGCGAGCCCATCACCCAGCCTTTAAGCGCCGTGGAGATCCAGACCAGGATACTGAGTCCTGGCAGGCACGGCATTTTCAGGCGAGGGAGAGATAAACGCATCAACCTAACTCCTTCGCCAGACGGGCGAACTCATTGCCCCGTTGTTCAAAGTTCTTGAACTGATCGAGGCTGGCACAGGCTGGTGACAACAGCACCATATCCCCTGGCTGCACGCGTGGCGCCAGCAAGAGCATCGCCTGCTCCATGGTTTCGGTTTGCTCTGCCACTTCCGGGCGCAGCGCCGCTAACTGGGCGCCATCACGACCAAAACAGTACAAACGCACGTTGTCGCCATTCAGATAGCGCGCCAGTGGACTGAAATCCGCCGATTTGCCATCACCGCCCAGCAATAAATGCAGCGTACCGTCTACCTGCAAGCCGTTCAGCGCCGCCTCTGTACTCCCGACGTTGGTGGCTTTCGAATCGTTAATCCAGCGCACGCCGTTATGCTCCAGCACCACTTCAAAACGATGCGGCAGACCAGTGAACGTGGTTAACGCTTTCAGGCTGCTGGCGCGCGGTAACCCTGCGGCAT
This sequence comes from Escherichia sp. E2586, assembly GCF_005781105.1. NCBI lineage: Bacteria > Pseudomonadati > Pseudomonadota > Gammaproteobacteria > Enterobacterales > Enterobacteriaceae > Escherichia > Escherichia sp. E2586. The sequence goes on along the minus strand of NZ_VATN01000004.1, from coordinate 311,337 downwards.
CAGCCAGCGCCAGCGCTGCCAGCGCATTGGTATAGTTGTGTTGCCCGGAAAGTTTCATCTCTTTCACGTTCAACACTTTCTCGCCTTTCACCCGCAGCCAGGTTTCGCCCTGCTGATGATTCAGGTGATAGTCACCCATGTTGACGCCAAAGCTGACGCAGCGTTCATCCGCACCGCGAACCGGCATCGTTAAGGCATCATCGGCATTGACGACACAAACTTTCGCATTTTCGTAAATACGCAGCTTTGCCGCACGATATTGCTGCAATCCAAACGGATAGCGATCCATATGATCTTCAGTCACGTTCAGAATGGTCGCTGCCACCGCCTGTAAGCTGGAGGTGGTTTCCAGCTGGAAGCTCGACAGTTCCAGCACGTACAGTTCGCACTCGGCATCCAGCAGCATCAACGCAGGCAGGCCAATGTTGCCCCCCACGCCGACGTTAACACCTGCTGCTTTCGCCATTTCGCCCACTAAAGTGGTGACAGTGCTTTTGCCGTTAGAACCGGTGATCGCCACAATCGGTGCCTGCGCTTCGCGGCAGAACAGTTCGATATCGCCAACAATTTCAATTCCGGCATCGGCAGCGGCGCTTAAAGATGGATGCGCCAGCGCAATACCGGGGCTGGCGACGATCAGATCGGCTGCCATCAGCCACGCGTCATTAAGACCGCCAGTGTGACGTTCCACCGCTTCGGGTAATTTATCCAGGCCAGGCGGTGTCATACGTGTATCCATAACGCGCGGCGTCACGCCGCGAGCAAGGAAAAAGTCCACGCAGGAAAGCCCGGTGAGGCCCAGGCCGATAATAACGACATTTTTACCCTGGTAATCAGCCATGATTAACGTACCTTCAGCGTTGCCAGACCAATCAGGACCAGCATCAGCGAAATAATCCAGAAGCGCACAATGACGCGCGGTTCCGGCCAACCTTTCAGTTCATAGTGGTGATGAATCGGCGCCATGCGGAAAATACGTTGCCCGCGCAGTTTAAAGGAGCCGACCTGCAAAATAACCGACAGGGTTTCAACCACAAACACACCGCCCATAATCACCAGCAGGAATTCCTGACGCAGCAGCACAGCGATAATGCCCAGCGCGCCGCCTAATGCCAGCGAACCGACATCGCCCATAAAGACCTGCGCCGGATAGGTGTTAAACCACAAGAAGCCCAGCCCTGCCCCGACTATCGCGGTGCAGACAATAACCAGTTCCCCGGCGTGCCGCAGATACGGTATATGCAAGTAGCTGGCAAAGTTCATGTTGCCGGTTGCCCACGCCACCAGCGCAAAACCACCGGCGACAAATACGGTCGGCATAATCGCCAGCCCGTCGAGGCCATCGGTCAGGTTTACCGCATTACCGGTACCAACAATGACGAAGTAAGCCAGCAGGATGTAGAACAGCCCCAGCTGCGGCATCACATCTTTAAAGAACGGCACCACCAGCTGCGTTGCTGGCGTGTCTTTCCCGGCAAGATACAGCGCAAAGGCGACGCCCAGCGCGATCACCGACATCCAGAAATACTTCCAGCGCGCAATCAGGCCCTTGGTGTCTTTACGCACCACTTTGCGATAGTCGTCGACAAAACCAATGATGCCGTAACCCACCAGCACCACAAGTACGCACCAGACATATGGGTTAGCGGGATAAGCCCACAGCAGTACGGAGATCACTATCGCCGTCAGGATCATTATCCCGCCCATGGTCGGCGTACCGCGCTTACTAAAGTGCGATTCCGGGCCATCGTTACGAACGACCTGACCAAAGGAGAGTTTTTGCAAATGGGCAATCATACGCGGGCCCATCCACAATGAGATAAACAGCGCGGTCAGCAGGCTGACGATGGCGCGAAACGTCAGATAGGAAAAGACGTTAAAGCCGGAATAATATTTGACCAAATGTTCGGCCAGCCAAACTAGCATGTCCCATTCTCCTGTAAAGCGCGTACCACCTCTTCCATGGCGGCACTACGTGAACCCTTAACTAAAATCGTAATCACCTGTTGCTCTGCAATCAGTGATTTAAGACGCGCAATTAACGCGGATTTATCAGCAAAATGTTCGCCAACGCCGCTGGCGGTGCTGATAACATGGCTTTGTTTACCCACGCTTAACACGCGGTCAATACCAGCCGCCTTCGCCGCTTCGCCCACCTGTACATGGCAGGCTTCGCTTTCAGCGCCCAGTTCCGCCATATCGCCCACCACCAGCACGCGGTAGCCAGGCATTTCAGCCAGTACCTGGACTGCTGCGGTCATTGAACCGACATTGGCGTTGTAAGAGTCGTCGAGCAGCAACTGGTTTTCCGCCAGTTGAATGGGGAACAGACGCCCGGGAACGGCTTTCAGATTCGCCAGCCCCGCTTTGATAGCATCAAGCGTTGCGCCCACGGACATGGAGAGCGCGGCGGCTGCCAGCGCATTCGCAATATTGTGACGCCCCGGCAACGGCAGCAGAACATCGACGCTACCCGTTGGGGTTTGTAGCGTAAATTCCGTACCGTGCGAAGTCACATGGATATTGGTGGCGGTGAAATCGCTGTTGGCGGCATTCGGTGAGAAACGCCACACTTTGCGTGAGCCAATTACGCTCTGCCAGTTCAGCCAGTCGTTGTTGTCGGCGTTCATAATGGCGATACCGTTTTCCGGCAGGCCGCTAAAGATTTCACCTTTCGCTTTCGCGACACCCGCAAGCGAGCCAAAACCTTCCAGATGCGCCGCTGCCAGGTTGTTGACCAGCGCCGCTTCCGGGCGAGTCAGACTCACAGTCCAGGCAATTTCGCCCTGATGGTTCGCGCCAAGTTCAATAACTGCGTAATCATATTCCGGCGTTAAGCGCAACAGCGTCATCGGCACGCCGATGTCGTTGTTGAGATTGCCTGCCGTATAAAGCGTGTTGCCGCACTGGCTTAAAATCGCCGCAGTCATCTCTTTAACGGAGGTTTTACCGGAGGAACCGGTCAGAGCAACCACGCGCGCCGGAACTTGCTGGCGAACCCATGCAGCCAGTTCACCAAATGCCAGACGCGTGTCTTTAACGATTAACTGCGGCAGGTCGATATCCAGTGGACGGCTGACCAGGAGCGCGCCTGCGCCCCCAGCTTTCGCCTGGTCAGCAAAATCGTGGGCATCGAAACGTTCGCCTTTCAGGGCAACAAACAGACAGCCTGGCGTCAGTTTCCGCGTGTCAGTCGTTACGGCATCCAGGGTGATATCTGCCCCTTTTAGTTCACCGTTGAGAATATCGGTAAGTTGGCTAAGGGTTACGCTAATCATGCGATCACCCCCAGCAAACGCGCCACCGTGACGCGATCGGAGTAGTCCAGGCGCTGATTGCCAACAATCTGGTAATCTTCATGGCCTTTGCCCGCGACCAGCACCACATCGTTCTCTTTAGCCTGCATAACGGCGCAAGTCACCGCTTCGGCACGACCTTCCATCACTTTGGCATGTCCGGCATCTAACATTCCCGCCAAAATATCGTTGATGATGGCGCGCGGTTCTTCGGTACGCGGGTTATCGTCAGTTACTACCGCCACGTCGGCAAACTCTTCAGCAATCGCCCCCATCAGTGGACGCTTGCCTTTATCACGATCGCCGCCACAGCCGAAGACGCACCACAGCTTGCCTGCACAGTGAAGACGTGCAGCCTGCAAGGCTTTTTCCAGTGCATCCGGGGTGTGAGCGTAATCCACAACCACCGTCGGTTTGCCCGGTGCAGTAAACACTTCCATACGTCCGCAAACCGGCTGCAGACGCGCGGCGGTTTTAAGCAGGTCAGCCAGCGGATACCCCAGTGCCAGCAGCGTCGCCAGCGCGAGCAGCAAGTTGCTGACGTTAAAAGCGCCCATCAGGCGACTTTCAATTTCCCCATCGCCCCAGCTTGAGCTAAAGCGAATGGTTGCGCCGCTGTCGTGATAGTTCACGTCGATCGCTTTCAACCAGCGGCCATGACAGTTCAGATTGATATGGTCTTCCATCGACACCGCAACTGCATCCGGCAGTTTTGCCAGCCAGCGACGGCCTACTTCGTCATCGGCGTTGACTATCGCCTGACCGCAATGATGTTCAGAATAAAGCAGCCATTTTGCGGCTTCGTAATGTTCCATATCACCGTGATAATCAAGGTGATCGCGGCTTAAGTTGGTAAAGACCGACGCCGCAAATTCCAATGCCGCCACACGGTGCTGTACCAGCCCGTGGGAGGAAACTTCCATTGCGCAAAAAGTCGCGCCCTGATCCACCAGCCCCGCCAGCTCATGCTGAACGTCGACTGCCGAACCGGTCGTGTTTTCCGTCGGAATAACTTTACCCAGCAGGCCGTTACCTACGGTACCCATCACCGCGCTGGTTTCACCAAGCAACTGACTCCACTGCGCCAGAAGCTGGGTGGTGGTGGTTTTGCCGTTGGTGCCCGTTACGCCCACGAGACGTAAATTGTCAGAGGGTTCATGGTAAAAGCGGCCCGCCAGCGCTGATAAACGCTCATTGAGCTGGCTGAGATAGATGACCGGTACGCCGTGCATTTCACGGATTTCACCATCGGTCGCCTCATCTTTTGCCTCTGCAATAATGGCAGCCACACCTTGCGCTATCGCCTGCGGGATATATCGACGCCCGTCCGCCTGATGACCTACTACAGCTACAAAAAGATCGCCCGACGCAGCCACACGGCTGTCGAGTGTCATCTCTCGCAGTGCTCGCGAAGGTGCGTTTGGCACCCACGGAGCAAGAAGGTCGCGCAAATTACGATCTGCCACCTGTCCCCTCGCCTTGATTAATCACAAATTCGTTTTTATCACCCGTTGTCAGCGCATCCGGTTCGATGTTCATGGTGCGCAATACGCCGCCCATGATGGCACCAAAGACCGGCGCGGAAACGGCGCCGCCGTAGTATTTACCCGCCTGCGGATCGTTGATAACAACAACCAGCGCGAAGCGCGGCTGACTCGCAGGCGCAACGCCTGCGGTATAAGCAATATATTTATTGATGTAGCGACCATCCGGCCCGACCTTTTTCGCGGTACCGGTTTTAATGGCGATACGATAGCCTTTAATCGCCGCCTTCACGCCACCCCCGCCCGGTAGCGCCACGCTTTCCATCATATGCACCACGGTGCGAACAATGGATTCCGGGAAGACACGTTCACCAGGAACCGGGGGATCAACCTTGGTAATCGACAGCGGGCGATAGATGCCATAGCTGCCAATGGTTGCGTAGACTCGCGCTAACTGTAACGGTGTTACCATTAGCCCGTAGCCGAAAGAGAAGGTGGCCCTCTCTATGTCAGACCACCGTTGTTTTTGAGGATATAAGCCACTGCGTTCTCCGACCAACCCCAAATTGGTCGCTTTTCCCAACCCAAAACGTGAGTAAGTATCTACTAACGCTGAGGACGGCATCGCTAACGCCAGCTTGGAAACACCGACGTTACTCGACTTCTGTAATACCCCGGTCAGGGTTAATTCGCTATAGCGCGCCACGTCTTTAATTTCGTGGCCGTTAATTCGATAAGGCACGGTATTAAGCACCGAGTTTTCCCGCACCACACCACGTTGCAACGCGGTCATCACCACCATCGGTTTGACGGTAGAGCCCGGTTCAAACACGTCGGTAATGGTACGGTTACGCATCGCCTCTTTTGGCGTGCCACTCAGATTGTTGGGGTTGTAAGACGGGCTGTTGGCCATCGCCAGCACTTCGCCGGTGTTGACATCCACCAGCACGGCGCTGCCGGATTCAGCCTTGTTAAAGGCCACGGCGTTGTTCAGTTCGCGATAAACCAGCGCCTGCAGGCGTTCATCAATACTCAACGCCAGGTTGTGCGCCGCCTGGCTGTCGGTAGAAGAAATATCTTCGATTACACGGCCATAGCGGTCTTTACGCACAATACGTTCGCCCGGTTGCCCGGTAAGCCATTTATCAAAACTTTTCTCGACGCCCTCAATCCCCTGACTATCGACGTTAGTAAAGCCAATGAGGTGAGCGGTCACTTCGCCAGACGGGTAGTAACGGCGAGATTCTTCGCGCAGATGAATCCCCGGCAGCTTCAGTTTTTTGATGTATTCAGCCATGTCAGGGTTAACCTGACGCGCCAGATAGATAAAGCGCCCTTTCGGGTTGGCATTAATGCGGGCGGAAAGTTGATCCAGCGGAATATTGAGCGCGTTAGCCAGCGCCTTCCAGCGGTCACCGACGCTGATGCCGCCGGCTTCATGCACTTCTTTCGGGTCGGCCCAGATCGCTTTTACTGGCACACTCACTGCTAACGGGCGACCAGAACGGTCGGTAATCATGCCGCGGGAGGTGGAGACTTGCTGAACGCGAAGAGAGCGCATGTCGCCCTCTTTCACCAGCATATCCGGGGAGATTACCTGCAACCAGGCAACGCGCCCCAGCAGGAAAGCCAGTGCCAATAAAATACAGCCGCATAACAACGCAAAACGCCAACTGATAAAGTTGGCATGTTCTTCCTGACGTTTTGGTTTCTGCGTTTTCGCCGCTGCTTTCATGCGTCGCGTTTATCCTTATTTTTGCACTACGATATTTTCTTGTGATGGATCAACATGCTGCATTTGCAGCTTCTCCGTGGCGATCCGTTCCACCCGGCTATGGTCGCCGAGCGCATTCTCTTCAAGAATGAGGTTGCGCCATTCAATGTCTAAAGCGTCTCGCTCCAGCACCAGTTGTTCGCGCTGAGCGGTGAGCAAACGGGTATGGTGCGCCGTGGTCACCACAGTCACCGCCGTCAAAATAATGCAAATGAACAGGCAGAGCGGCAGCTTCCCAAACCGCAAAAGATCGTCACCGATAACGCCAGGCAAGGCATGGCGCTCGTGGCTTCCCATCGATCCTTTAACTTTGCTGAGGGCTTCTGTCACTCTGCTGATCATGCGTTCGTCCTCTCTGCAATACGCAGAACTGAACTACGGGCACGAGGGTTCTCTGCCACCTCTTCTTCGCCCGGCATCAACTTACCTAGTGCTCGCAACTGACGGCCACCCAGTTTTTTGAGCTGCTCTTCAGTCATCGGTAACCCTGCCGGAACTTGTGGACCGCGACTGTTTTCACGCATAAAGCGTTTCACAATACGATCTTCCAGCGAATGAAAACTGATGATCGAAAGCCGCCCGCCTGGGGCCAGCACGTTAAGCGAGCTTTTTAGCGCCTGCTCTATCTCCTCCAGTTCACTGTTCACCCAAATGCGCACCGCCTGGAAGGTACGGGTCGCGGGATGTTTGAATTTGTCTTTCACCGGCGTTGCGGCAGCAACGACTTCTGCCAGTTCTTTAGTGCGGGTCATCGGCTGTTCGCGGTTACGCTCGACAATGGCGCGTGCAATACGTTTAGCAAAACGCTCTTCGCCATAGGTTTTTAATACCCAGGCAATATCGGATTCTTCTGCGGTTTGTAGCCATTCGGCGGCAGACTGACCGCGCGTCGGGTCCATACGCATGTCCAACGGGCCATCGCGCATAAAGGAAAAACCGCGTTCAGCATCATCGAGTTGCGGTGAAGAGACGCCAAGATCGAGCAGAATGCCGTCGATCTTGCCGATAAGATCGCGCTCGGCGACATATTCGCCCAGCGCAGAGAAAGGTCCATGAATGATGGAGAAGCGCGGATCATTAATAGTCTTCGCGACGGCAATAGCCTGCGGGTCGCGATCGATTGCCAACAAGCGTCCCGTTTCGCCAAGTTGCGAAAGAATCAGACGTGAGTGACCACCGCGACCAAAAGTTCCATCAATGTAGATACCGTCAGGACGGATATTGAGGCCATTTACGGCTTCGTCCAGCAGTACCGTGGTATGTTTATAGTTTTCCATCATTTTATAGAGACAAGTCCTGCAGTCGCTCCGACAAGTTTTCGGTAACAGACTGTTCAGCGTCGATATCTTCCCTGACCTGTTGATGCCAGGTCGTTTCATCCCACAGTTCGAACTTATTGAACTGCCCGACCAGCATCACTTCTTTCGTCAGCCCGGCATGCTGCCGCAACACAGGCGCGATTAATAATCGACCTGCGCTATCCAGCTGACACTCACTGGCATGCCCTAACAGAAGGCGTTGAACACGACGTTCAACAGGGTTCATGCTCGAAAGACGCGATAATTTGTGCTCGATAATTTCCCATTCAGGAAGGGGGTAAAGCAGCAGGCACGGGTGATGAATGTCAATGGTACACACCATTTGACCGGCAGCGCTCCCGAGCAGTTCTTCCCGATAACGGGTAGGCACCGATAAGCGCCCTTTACTGTCGAGATTGACTAACGTTGCTCCCCGGAACATGCCAGTCTCCCCCCGATTACCACTTTATCCCACAAATTCCCACTAAAAGGAGTTTACGGAGCGGAGGAAAAGCTTGTCAAGCCAGGAACATTCCTTACCGAAGCAAAAAACCCAATGTTTACGGCTAATATCTGCATTGTTTAAAAATCGCCCAACAAACGAAGCAAATTAACGTCATGAATAGTTGTAAGAAAAAATCCCATTCATCATTACCGTTTTAAAAACGACTCAATTTTCCTTAATGGAAATATAAAGTGTCAGTTTGCGACGCGAGCGGCATTTTAGGACATATCTCCCCCGGATAACAGTCCCTGTTGCACGTGCGCCATGCCTGATGCCAGCGACTTTGAACAAAAGTTTAGAAAAGTGTTTGTTTAATCGGCAATTGCCGATTTGCTTGTAACAAAATAATGCAATTGCAATCTACCGTTACGAGTTAATTATCATTCAACGCAGCGAATGGAGTTAATTGGCAGGATATTCAGGAGGGCTTATGGATAATTGTCCAGAATAGTCTTATTTACATTATGGATATCGATGTCCAATTACGTACTCAATGCGCCAGAGGTAAAATCCACTGGCGCATCTTTTCGTAATGTTTATCTACGGCTTAGTACACCACGACGATAGAGATTACGTTTAATGCGTGTTAAGCCTGGTTTTGGTTTGCGCGGCTCATCCAGACTGGCGAGCACAATCTCCAGTACGCGTTCCGCAACGTCGCGATGACGCTGGGCTACCGCCAGTACCGGACACTGTAAGAAGTCGAGCAATTCGTTGTCACCAAAGGTCGCAATTGCCAAATCAGAAGGCAGTTTGCCATCGCGGCGCAGCGTGACATCCATAACGCCTTGCAACAACGCAAATGAGGTGGTGAACAGCGCCTGCGGCATCGGATGCGTTTCCAGCCATTTTTCGAATAACTGGGCAGCGGTTTCCCGCTCATAACTGTTGGCATAAAGGAAATGCACTTCGCGTGGATCATCTTTCCAGGCGGTACGGAAACCCTGCTCGCGCAGGAAGCTGACAGAAAGCTCCGGCAACGCGCCAAGATAAAGCACCGTCTCAGCAGGAAACTTACGTAACTCTTCGGCCAGCATTTCTGCATCATCCTGGTCGGCACCCACAACGCTGGTGAAGTGTTCACGATCGAGGGCGCGGTCCAGCGCGACAATCGGGAACGGGTCGTTAGCCCAGCGTTGATAAAAAGGATGCTCCGGCGGCAGCGACGTCGAAACAATGATGGCATCGACCTGGCGCTGCAAAAGATGCTCAATACAGCGCATTTCGTTGTCTGGCTGATCTTCGGAACAAGCAATCAGTAGTTGATAACCCCGTTGCCGCGCCTGACGTTCAAGATAATTAGCGATACGGGTGTAACTTGTGTTCTCCAGATCGGGGATCACAAGACCAATCGAACGTGTGCGTCCAGCACGAAGCCCAGCAGCCACGGCATTTGGGTGGTAATTGTGCTCACGCACCACTGCCATGACTTTTTCAACGGTTTTGTCGCTCACACGGTATTGCTTCGCTTTGCCGTTAATAACATAGCTTGCAGTGGTCCGCGACACTCCCGCCAGCCGAGCGATTTCATCCAGTTTCACAATTGCCCCTTGAGTAAAATGTAAAAACCATACCCATTGTACTGGCATGGGTTAAATTCATTAACATCTAAGCGCAGAAAATTAACTGCGGCAACTGCTTTTATTCCAGGTTCCCACTGAATTCGCAAAAAAAGCCCAACGTGACATGTTGGGCTGTAAATTGCGCATTGAGATCATTCTCAACGCATTATTTTATCGCCGCGCGAAAGTCCTACTACGCCGGAACGAGCGACCTCCACAATTTTCGCCACATCGCGAATCGATGCTAAAAATGCATCAAGCTTATCGCTGGTTCCCGCCAATTGAACGGTATAAAGCGATGGCGTGACATCAATGATTTGCCCACGGAATATTTCCGTATTTCGCTTCACTTCGTCACGTCCGTAGCCACTGGCCTGAATTTTCACCAGCATGATTTCCCGCTCAACATGCGCCCCCTGCCCCAGTTCGCTAACACGCAGCACATCGACCAGCTTGTGTAATTGCTTTTCAATCTGCTCCAACACTTTTTCATCGCCCACGGTCTGGATAGTCATACGCGATAATGTCGGATCGTCGGTTGGCGCAACGGTCAGGCTTTCAATGTTATAGCCCCGTTGGGAAAAGAGGCCGATCACGCGGGATAACGCGCCTGATTCATTTTCGAGTAATACGGATAATATCCGGCGCATAATCAGGTTCTCTCCGTTTTGCTTAACCACATTTCATCCATTCCGCCGCCACGAATCTGCATCGGGTAGACGTGCTCGCTGCCATCAACAGTGACATCAACAAACACCAGGCGATTATTGCGGACCTGTTCCAGTGCCTCGCTAAGTTTGTTTTCCAGCTCTTGCGGATGAGAGATCTGGATCCCAACATGGCCATAGGCTTCCGCCAGACGAACGAAATCCGGTAGCGACTGCATATAAGATTGTGAATGGCGGCCGGAATAGATCATGTCCTGCCACTGCTTCACCATCCCCAGATAGCGGTTATTGAGATTCACCACCAGCACCGGCAGTTCATATTGCAAAGCGGTAGACAGTTCCTGAATGTTCATCTGAATGCTGCCGTCGCCAGTGACACAGACCACGGTTTCTTCTGGCAATGCCATTTTGACACCCAGCGCCGCAGGCAAACCAAAGCCCATAGTGCCGAGGCCACCGGAATTGATCCAGCGGCGCGGTTTATCGAAAGGATAATAAAGCGCGGCGAACATCTGGTGCTGCCCGACGTCGGACGTGACATATGCATCGCCTTTCGTCAGCCGCCAGAGTGTCTCAATCACCGCTTGCGGTTTAATCTTTTCGCTCTGAGTATCGTATTTAAGGCACTGGCGAGCGCGCCACTGTTCAATCTGTTGCCACCAGTCACGAATTTCATCCAACGGTTGGTGAGCCGTTTCTTGTGCCAGCAGCTCCAGCATTTGATCCAGCACCAACCGCGCGTCACCAACGATCGGAATGTCGGCGGTAACGGTTTTTGAGATCGACGTAGGATCGATATCAATATGTAAAACCGTTGCATTCGGGCAGTACTTGGCCAGATTGTTAGTGGTGCGATCGTCAAAGCGCACGCCGACCGCAAAAATAACATCGGCATTATGCATGGTCATATTGGCTTCGTAGGTGCCGTGCATTCCCAGCATCCCCAGCGTCTGACGATGCGTTGCCGGAAACGCCCCCAGCCCCATTAATGAAGAGACAACGGGAAGATTAAGCTGCTCAATAATCTGTTTGAGTTGTTGATGGCAACTCGCAGTCACGGCGCCGCCGCCAACGTAAACTACCGGTTTTTTCGCTGCCGCCAGTGTCTGCAATGCGCGTTTAATCTGCCCCTTATGACCCAGTGTGGTCGGGTTATAAGAGCGCATACTGACCGACTCCGGCCAGACGTAGGGTAATTTGTTCGCCGGATTAAGAATATCTTTCGGTAAATCAACCACCACTGGCCCAGGACGACCACTTGCCGCCAGCCAGAATGCTTTTTTCAGCACCTGAGGAATATCTTCCGTTTGCTTAACCAGGAAACTGTGTTTTACCACCGGGCGGGAAATTCCCACCATGTCGCACTCCTGAAAGGCATCGTAGCCTATCAGCGAGGTCGCTACCTGACCAGAAAGGACAACCAAGGGAATGGAGTCCATATAAGCAGTAGCGATACCGGTAATCGCGTTAGTCGCCCCAGGACCCGACGTCACCAGCACGACCCCCACTTCCCCGGTTGCACGTGCCAGGCCATCGGCCATATGCACAGCCGCTTGCTCATGACGAACTAATACGTGATCGATACCCCCCACGGTATGCAATGCATCGTAAATATCAAGGACCGCGCCTCCGGGATAACCGAATACTTGTTTAACGCCCTGATCGATAAGCGATCGGACGACCATCTCGGCTCCAGACAACATCTCCATGGCCTGCCTCACTGTTTGGCGGAAAAAATGTGTAAAACACATTAACCGTCCGATCTTGCTTAAGCAATTGGCAGACAGAGTCACAAACGTGAAGAAATAAGAATAAACAGGAGGAAAGGAGAAAAGAAACGATAAAATACTCCAGAATGAAGGCGTAAATTGATAATAAATTGGCTAGATTCGGCTACTTACAGCAATTTCTCTATTTTTTTAATTTTTCATGAAATCTGGCGCACATGCATTTAGAACAAAATTCTACATTTAATAAAAAAAGCAGAATAAACCAGAAAGGAATGCCTGATTTATTCTGCTTTTGTTTAGCGTTTACATATAGAGACTAATTGCTCTTCCATCCACTGATGGCCTTTATCGCGCCCGGCAGCCTCATGCCAGGAGAGATAACAGGTTCTGCTATTCTGTTTTAACGGCAGCGGTAATATCTGTAATTCTAAAGATTCGGCGAACTCTTCAGCCAGCCAACGAGGCGCAATAGCGACCAGGTGAGTTTGCGACACCACGCTAAGGACGCTCATCATTGCCATGCCCTGATAAGCAATACTGGCTTGCTTATCTACTGTGTCGTACCACGGTTGACTAAATGAGGCGAAACGATCGAGCGAAACCGCCGCATGTTGTTCGTTATAAACATCATGTTTCAGTAATGGACCTTTAATATGCGGATGGTTCTTACTGGCTACCAGCACCATTTCATCTTTAAATAACGGCACACTGGTAAATTCAGGGCGGTGGAAATCTTCATAACTTATAACGAACTCCGTTTCCTGATAGCGCAACTGATGTTCAGTGTTCTGATTTAATGAAGACTTGAACATAACATGTATATTTGGCGCAATCTGCTCAATGTGATTATAAATCTGCGAGGTCAGAATGCTATCTAACGGGCTGCAAACACAGAGATGGAATACCCGCTCGCTACTGGCAGGCTCAAAACCTGAACCCGGTAATTCGTTTTGCACTAATTGCAGCGCCTGGCGCACAGAGCCAAAAAGCTGAAATGCGCGGGCAGTCGGTTGGATACCACGACCATAACGAACAAACAACTCGTCATTAAACATCACTTTCAGGCGTGCAACAGCGTTACTGACCGCAGGTTGCGACATTCCCAGAACATGAGCGGCACGAGTAATATTCTGCTCCTGCATCACGGCATCGAAAACAGTTAATAAGTTTAGATCGACCATGCGCAGCTGTGGCTTACTAAAATCTGCTGGTTCTGGATGATCTGTTTTTACCTCTGGCATACTTAACTCCACTGTCACACTTAACTCCCTTTTCCTTACCGGAATGCAGAAAAAAAATAATCCTGAAAAATATGATTTACCATACATATAAAATAAGAAAAAGGAAAATGAGTAAAATTAGGAAAACATAAAGATAAGAGTTCTGTTTAAAACAAAATCCACCGCCGCGCAGAGAGTCATCCACCACAGCATGATTATCTATAATGTTTTTATCACACAAACAATATAATCATAATCACCATGAATGCTCAATCATCCATGATATGTATAAAATCGCCACTTTAATTAAAAATTTATATATTAATCACCCATATCTTCCTTATTAACTTATCAATAATATAAGCCTCATCAATAATTAAACATTCATCAAATAAATAATTACAGAAAAATCATCAGGATGGGTTAGGTAATTGATACTATCTATATGCATATCACTTATTGATTAAATGCAATAAATTATGCTGAAGTATGTCAATTAATGAAAAGTGTGATCTGGCTGACAGAAATTAATATTGTTGGTTTATGTATACACAGCACAATTAGCTAATTTGATACATGCAAAATTACCGCTGAAAAGCCGCTTTTCTTACTACAGGGTTGACATCCGTTTTTGTATCCAGTAACTCTAAAAGCATATCGCATTCATCTGGAGCTGATTTAATGACTCACATCGTTCGCTTTATCGGTCTACTACTACTAAACGCATCTTTTTTGCGCGGTAGACGAGTGAGCGGCATCCAGCATTAAGCCAGCACGCAGTCAAAAAAAACCCGCGCCATTGCGCGGGTTTTTTTATGCCCGAAGCGAGGCGCTCTAAAAGAGACAAGGACCTAAACCATGAGCCAGCAAGTTATTATTTTCGATACCACATTACGCGACGGTGAACAGGCGTTACAGGCAAGTCTGAGTGCGAAAGAAAAACTGCAAATTGCGCTGGCCCTTGAGCGTATGGGTGTTGACGTAATGGAAGTTGGTTTCCCCGTCTCTTCGCCGGGCGATTTTGAATCGGTGCAAACCATCGCCCGCCAGGTCAAAAATAGCCGCGTATGTGCGTTAGCTCGCTGCGTGGAAAAAGATATCGATGTGGCGGCTGAATCTCTGAAAGTCGCCGAAGCCTTCCGTATTCATACCTTTATTGCTACCTCCCCAATGCACATCGCCACCAAGCTGCGCAGCACGCTGGACGACGTGATCGAACGCGCTATCTATATGGTGAAACGCGCTCGTAATTATACAGATGATGTTGAATTTTCTTGCGAAGATGCCGGGCGTACCCCGATTGCCGATCTGGCGCGAGTGGTCGAATCGGCAATTAACGCCGGTGCCACCACCATCAACATTCCGGACACCGTGGGCTACACCATGCCGTTTGAGTTCGCCGGAATCATCAGCGGCCTGTATGAACGCGTGCCTAACATCGACAAAGCCATTATTTCCGTACACACCCACGACGATTTAGGCCTGGCAGTAGGTAACTCACTGGCGGCGGTACATGCCGGAGCGCGGCAGGTAGAAGGCGCAATGAA
Source organism: Escherichia sp. E2586 (assembly GCF_005781105.1). Lineage (NCBI taxonomy): Bacteria > Pseudomonadati > Pseudomonadota > Gammaproteobacteria > Enterobacterales > Enterobacteriaceae > Escherichia > Escherichia sp. E2586. The sequence continues at coordinate 296,253 of NZ_VATN01000004.1, read as the reverse complement.
CGGGATCGGCGAACGCGCCGGAAACTGTTCGCTGGAAGAAGTGATCATGGCGATCAAAGTTCGTAAGGATATCCTCAACGTCCACACCGCCATTAATCACCAGGAGATATGGCGCACCAGCCAGTTAGTTAGCCAGATTTGTAATATGCCGATCCCGGCAAACAAAGCCATTGTTGGTAGCGGCGCATTCGCACACTCCTCCGGTATCCACCAGGATGGCGTGCTGAAAAACCGCGAAAACTACGAAATCATGACACCAGAATCTATTGGTCTGAACCAAATCCAGCTGAATCTGACCTCTCGTTCAGGCCGTGCGGCAGTGAAACACCGTATGGATGAGATGGGATATAAAGAAAGTGAATATAATTTAGACAATCTGTACGACGCCTTCCTGAAGCTGGCAGATAAAAAAGGTCAGGTGTTTGATTATGACCTGGAAGCGCTGGCCTTTATCGGTAAGCAACAAGAAGAGCCGGAGCATTTCCGTCTGGATTACTTCAGCGTGCAGTCTGGTTCTAACGATATCGCCACTGCCGCCGTCAAACTGGTCTGTGGCGAAGAAGTCAAAGCGGAAGCCGCCAACGGTAACGGTCCGGTCGATGCCGTCTATCAGGCCATTAACCGTATCACTGACTATAACGTCGAACTGGTGAAATACAGCCTGACCGCCAAAGGCCACGGTAAAGATGCGCTGGGTCAGGTGGATATCGTCGCCAACTACAACGGTCGCCGCTTCCACGGCGTCGGCCTGGCCACCGATATTGTCGAGTCCTCCGCCAAAGCCATGGTGCACGTACTGAACAATATCTGGCGCGCCGCAGAAGTCGAAAAAGAGTTGCAACGCAAAGCTCAACACAACGAAAACAACAAGGAAACCGTGTGATGTCGAAGAATTACCATATTGCCGTATTGCCGGGGGACGGTATTGGTCCGGAAGTGATGACCCAGGCGCTGAAAGTGCTGGATGCCGTGCGCAACCGCTTTGCGATGCGCATCACCACCAGCCATTACGATGTAGGCGGCGCAGCCATTGATAACCACGGACAACCGCTGCCGCCTGCGACGGTTGAAGGTTGCGAGCAAGCCGATGCCGTGCTGTTTGGCTCGGTAGGCGGCCCGAAGTGGGAACATTTACCACCAGACCAGCAACCAGAACGCGGCGCGCTGTTGCCTTTGCGTAAGCACTTCAAATTATTCAGCAATCTGCGTCCGGCAAAACTGTATCAGGGGCTGGAAGCATTCTGTCCACTGCGTGCTGACATTGCCGCTAACGGCTTCGACATCCTGTGCGTGCGCGAACTGACCGGCGGCATCTATTTCGGTCAGCCAAAAGGCCGTGAAGGCAGCGGACAATATGAAAAAGCGTTTGATACCGAGGTGTATCACCGTTTTGAGATCGAACGCATCGCCCGTATCGCGTTTGAATCTGCCCGCAAGCGTCGTCGCAAAGTCACCTCAATCGACAAAGCCAATGTGCTGCAATCCTCTATTTTATGGCGGGAAATTGTTAATGAGATCGCCATTGAATATCCGGATGTCGAACTGGCGCATATGTACATCGACAACGCCACCATGCAGCTGATTAAAGATCCATCACAGTTTGACGTTCTGCTGTGCTCCAACCTGTTTGGCGACATTCTGTCTGATGAGTGTGCGATGATCACTGGCTCGATGGGGATGTTGCCTTCCGCTAGCCTGAACGAGCAAGGTTTTGGTCTGTATGAACCGGCAGGCGGCTCGGCACCAGATATCGCAGGCAAAAACATCGCCAACCCGATTGCGCAAATTCTGTCGCTGGCGCTGCTGCTGCGCTACAGCCTGGATGCCGATGATGCGGCTTGCGCCATTGAACGCGCCATTAACCGCGCATTAGAAGAAGGCATTCGCACCGGGGATTTAGCCCGTGGCGCTGCCGCCGTTAGTACCGATGAAATGGGCGATATCATTGCCCGCTATGTGGCAGAAGGGGTGTAATCATGGCTAAGACGTTATACGAAAAATTGTTCGACGCTCACGTAGTGTACGAAGCCGAAAACGAAACCCCGCTGTTATATATCGACCGCCACCTGGTGCATGAAGTGACCTCACCGCAGGCGTTCGATGGCCTGCGCGCCCACGGTCGCCCGGTGCGTCAGCCGGGGAAAACCTTCGCCACCATGGATCACAACGTCTCCACCCAGACCAAAGACATTAATGCCTGCGGTGAAATGGCACGGATCCAGATGCAGGAGCTGATCAAAAACTGCAAAGAATTTGGCGTCGAACTGTATGACCTGAATCACCCGTATCAGGGGATCGTCCACGTGATGGGGCCGGAACAGGGCGTCACCTTACCAGGGATGACCATTGTCTGCGGCGACTCGCATACCGCCACCCACGGCGCTTTTGGCGCACTGGCGTTTGGTATCGGTACTTCTGAAGTTGAACACGTGCTGGCAACGCAAACCCTGAAACAGGGCCGCGCGAAGACCATGAAAATTGAAGTCCAGGGCAAAGCCGCGCCGGGCATTACCGCGAAAGATATCGTGCTGGCAATTATCGGTAAAACCGGCAGCGCTGGCGGCACCGGGCATGTGGTGGAGTTTTGCGGCGAAGCAATCCGTGATTTAAGCATGGAAGGTCGTATGACCCTGTGCAATATGGCAATCGAAATGGGCGCGAAAGCCGGTCTGGTTGCACCTGACGAAACCACCTTTAACTATGTCAAAGGCCGTCTGCATGCGCCGAAAGGCAAAGATTTTGACGATGCCGTCGCCTACTGGAAGACCCTGCAAACCGACGAAGGTGCAACTTTCGATACAGTTGTGACTCTGCAAGCAGAAGAGATCGCCCCGCAGGTCACCTGGGGAACTAACCCCGGTCAGGTGATCTCCGTGAATGACAATATTCCCGATCCGGCTTCGTTTACCGATCCGGTTGAGCGCGCGTCGGCAGAAAAAGCGTTGGCCTATATGGGGCTGAAACCGGGTATTCCATTGACCGAAGTCGCTATCGATAAAGTGTTTATCGGTTCTTGTACCAACTCACGTATTGAAGATTTACGCGCGGCGGCGGAAATCGCCAAAGGGCGAAAAGTCGCGCCAGGTGTACAGGCACTGGTGGTTCCCGGCTCTGGCCCGGTAAAAGCTCAGGCGGAAGCGGAAGGTCTGGACAAAATCTTTATTGAAGCCGGTTTTGAATGGCGCTTGCCTGGTTGCTCAATGTGTCTGGCGATGAATAACGACCGTCTGAATCCGGGCGAACGTTGTGCCTCCACCAGCAACCGTAACTTTGAAGGCCGCCAGGGGCGCGGCGGGCGCACGCATCTGGTCAGCCCGGCAATGGCTGCCGCCGCTGCTGTGACCGGACATTTCGCCGACATTCGCAACATTAAATAAGGAGCAGACCATGGCAGAGAAATTTATCAAACATACAGGCCTGGTGGTTCCGCTGGATGCCGCCAATGTCGATACCGATGCGATTATCCCGAAACAGTTTCTGCAGAAAGTGACGCGTACTGGTTTTGGCGCGCATCTGTTTAATGACTGGCGTTTTCTGGATGAAAAAGGCCAACAGCCAAACCCGGACTTCGTGCTGAACTTCCCGCAATATCAGGGCGCATCGATTTTGCTGGCACGAGAAAACTTCGGCTGCGGCTCCTCGCGTGAGCACGCGCCGTGGGCATTGACCGACTACGGTTTTAAAGTGGTGATTGCGCCGAGTTTCGCTGACATCTTCTATGGCAACAGCTTTAACAACCAACTGCTGCCGGTGAAATTAAGCGATGCAGAAGTGGATGAGTTGTTTGCACTGGTGCAAGCCAATCCAGGGATTCATTTCGCCGTGGATCTGGAAGCGCAAGAGGTGAAAGCGGGTGATAAAACGTATCGTTTTTCTATCGATGCCTTCCGCCGCCACTGCATGATGAATGGTCTGGACAGCATCGGTCTGACCCTGCAGCACGACGACGCTATTGCCACTTATGAAGAGAAGCAACCGGCGTTTATGCGTTAATTTGTACGCCGTCCGGCACTCAATCGCCAAAAAGAAAAAAGCCAGCAGGTATTCACTGCTGGCGTGGCGATTAACACCAATACTCAGTCACACATGATGTCCGCAAATCAGTATTCAGAATCACTCCCCTCCCACTGCATCAGTTCTTCAAGCATGGCTAAACGCTGTGGAACGCTTAACCAACGCAGCCAGCACAACGTCGCTGTCGCGGTAAAGTAGTGCTGATAAAACTGACGCATGGGACACCTCCTTGCTTCATCGTTAAGAATTATTGACTTAATATAGGGAAAATAAAATTGCTGACTTTTGCGCAGGAGTTCCCCTTTTATGCCATCAGCTCGTCTGCAACAACAATTCATCCGCCTGTGGCAATGCTGCGACGGTAAATCGCAGGACACGACGCTCAACGAACTGGCGGAGTTATTGAGCTGCTCCCGTCGTCATATGCGCACCCTGCTCAACACCATGCAGGATCGCGGCTGGTTAACATGGGAAGCTGAAGTTGGGCGCGGTAAACGTTCACGTTTGACCTTCCTGTATACCGGGCTGGCGCTTCAGCAACAGCGGGCAGAAGATTTGCTTGAACAGGATCATATCGACCAACTGGTGCAGCTGGTTGGCGACAAAACGGCTGTGCGGCAAATGCTGATTTCCCATCTGGGGCGCAGCTTCCGCCAGGGGCGGCACATCCTGCGCGTGCTCTACTATCGCCCGTTGCGTAATCTGCTGCCTGGCAGCGCATTACGCCGTTCCGAAACGCATATCGCCCGGCAAATCTTCAGTGCGTTAACCCGAATAAATGAGGAAAATGGGGAACTGGAGGCGGACATCGCCCACCACTGGCAGCAGATTTCCCCACTCCACTGGCGCTTCTTTTTGCGCCCCGGGATCCATTTTCATCATGGTCGTGAACTGGAAATGGACGACGTCATCGCCTCGTTGAAGCGGATCAATACTCTGCCGCTCTATTCCCACATCGCTGAAATTGTGTCGCCGACGCCCTGGACGCTGGATATTCATCTCACTCAGCCAGATCGCTGGTTGCCGTTACTGCTGGCGCAAGTTCCGGCGATGATCCTGCCGCGTGAATGGGAAACCCTCAGCAATTTTGCCAGCCACCCTATCGGTACCGGTCCGTATGCGGTAATGCGTAACAGCACTAACCAACTGAAAATTCAGGCATTCGATGATTTCTTCGGTTATCGGGCATTAATCGACGAAGTTAACGTCTGGGTCTTGCCGGAAATTGCCGATGAACCCGCTGGAGGCCTGATGCTGAAAGGGCCGCAGGGCGAGGAAAAAGAGATTGAAAGTCGCCTTGAAGAAGGTTGCTACTATTTACTGTTCGACAGCCGCACCCATCGCGGGGCGAATCAGCAAGTCAGAGACTGGATAAGCTATGTACTTTCGCCGACCAATCTGGTTTATTTCGCCGAGGAACAGTACCAGCAACTGTGGTTTCCGGCCTATGGGCTGCTCCCCCGCTGGCACCATGCCCGCCCAACACATTGCGAAAAACCTGCCGGGCTGGAACATCTCACCCTGACCTTTTATCAGGATCACATTGAACATCGGGTGATTGCCAGGATCATGCAGCAGATTCTGGCAAGTCACCAGGTCACCCTGGAAATCAAAGAGATCAGCTACGATCAGTGGCACGAAGGTGAGATCGAAAGCGACATCTGGCTTAACAGCGCCAACTTTACGCTGCCGCTGGATTTTTCGCTGTTTGCGCATTTGTACGAAGTACCGCTGCTACAACACTGTATTCCTCTCGACTGGCAAGCCGACGCCACGCGCTGGCGCAACGGCGAGATGAACCTGGCGAACTGGTGCCAGCGGTTAGTAGCCAGCAAAGCGATGGTGCCGCTGATCCACCACTGGCTGATTATTCAGGGGCAACGCAGTATGCGCGGCCTGCGCATGAACACCCTCGGCTGGTTCGATTTTAAATCAGCGTGGTTTGCGCCACCGGATCCATGATTGCTGGTTGATAACAAAATCACTACACTAACGCCGTTCTCAACGGGGTGCCACGCAGACGCGTGCGCTGAGAAAATACCCGTCGAACCTGATCCGGATAACGCCGGCGAAGGGATTTGAGGCTCCTTCTCAAGTCCTTTGCCACTCTTTTTTGAGGTGCAAAGTGTTAAAAAAATGTCTTCCCCTGCTGTTGCTGTGCACAGCGCCTGTTTTCGCTAAACCCGTTCTGACTGTTTATACCTACGATTCCTTCGCCGCCGACTGGGGGCCTGGTCCGGTGGTCAAAAAAGCCTTTGAAGCCGACTGTAATTGTGAACTGAAACTGGTGGCGCTGGAAGATGGCGTTTCGCTTCTCAACCGTCTACGGATGGAAGGCAAAAACAGCAAAGCCGATGTGGTGCTGGGGCTGGATAACAATCTGTTAGACGCCGCCAGTAAAACCGGACTGTTTGCCAAAAGCGGTGTGGCAGCGGATGCAGTAAACATTCCCGGCGGCTGGAATAATGACACTTTCGTACCGTTTGATTACGGCTACTTCGCCTTCGTCTATGACAAAAACAAACTGAAAAATCCGCCGCAAAGCCTGAAGGAGCTGGTTGAGAGCGATCAAAACTGGCGAGTGATTTATCAGGATCCGCGCACCAGTACGCCGGGGCTGGGTCTGTTGTTGTGGATGCAAAAAGTCTATGGCGATGACGCCCCGCAAGCCTGGCAGAAGCTGGCGAAGAAAACTGTCACGGTCACCAAAGGCTGGAGCGAAGCCTACGGCCTGTTTTTAAAAGGCGAAAGCGATCTGGTACTGAGTTACACCACCTCTCCGGCTTATCACATTCTCGAAGAGAAGAAAGATAACTACGCCGCTGCGAACTTCAGCGAAGGTCACTATCTGCAGGTGGAAGTTGCCGCCCGCACTGCTGCCAGCAAGCAGCCGGAGCTGGCGCAAAAATTCCTCCAGTTTATGGTTTCTCCGGCTTTCCAGAATGCGATTCCAACTGGCAACTGGATGTATCCGGTAGCAAACGTCACGCTGCCTGCCGGGTTTGAACAATTGACCAAACCAGCAACCACGCTGGAGTTCACGCCAGCCGAAGTGGCGGCACAACGTCAGGCATGGATTAGCGAATGGCAACGCGCCGTCAGCCGTTAATTCCCGGCTGGTTAATTCCAGGTGTAAGCGCTGCTACGCTTGTGGTGGCGGTTGCACTGGCGGCGTTTCTCGCCCTGTGGTGGAACGCGCCGCAGGGTGACTGGGCAACAATCTGGCAGGACAGCTACCTGTGGCATGTGGTGCGTTTCTCCTTCTGGCAGGCGTTTCTTTCGGCGCTGCTCTCTGTCGTTCCTGCGATTTTCCTCGCCCGCGCCCTCTACCGCAGGCGCTTTCCGGGGCGGCAGGCGCTGTTGCGTCTGTGCGCAATGACCTTGATCCTCCCGGTGCTGGTCGCCGTTTTCGGCATTCTTAGCGTCTATGGTCGCCAGGGCTGGCTGGCATCGCTCTGGCAATCGCTTGGTCTGGAGTGGACCTTTTCGCCCTACGGCCTGCAAGGTATTTTGCTGGCGCACGTATTTTTTAATCTGCCGATGGCGAGCCGCTTATTACTCCAGGCGCTGGAAAACATTCCCGGCGAGCAGCGCCAGCTTGCTGCCCAGCTTGGGATGCGCGGCTGGCACTTCTTTCGTTTCGTCGAATGGCCGTGGTTACGGCGACAAATTCCGCCGGTTGCCGCGCTTATCTTTATGCTCTGTTTCGCCAGCTTCGCCACCGTGCTATCGCTGGGGGGCGGTCCGCAGGCGACCACTATCGAGCTGGCAATCTATCAGGCGCTGAGTTACGACTACGATCCCGCCCGCGCGGCGATGCTGGCGCTGATCCAGATGGTGTGCTGTCTCGGTCTGGTGCTGCTGAGTCAGCGATTGAGTAAGGCCATTGCGCCTGGCACCACGCTGCTGCAAGGTTGGCGCGACCCGGACGATCGTCTGCACAGTCGTATTTGTGACACGGTGTTAATTGTGCTGGCGCTGCTGCTGTTGCTGCCACCGTTACTGGCGGTGATTGTCGATGGGGTAAATCGCCAGTTGCCGGAAGTGCTGGCACAACCGGTGCTGTGGCAGGCTCTGTGGACCTCGTTGCGTATTGCGCTGGCGGCAGGCGTATTGTGCGTAGTGCTGACCATGATGCTGCTATGGAGCAGTCGCGAACTTCGAGCGCGGCAAAAAATGCTGGCTGGTCAGGCGCTGGAGATGAGCGGCATGCTGATCCTCGCCATGCCGGGGATTGTGCTGGCAACGGGCTTCTTTTTACTGCTCAACAACACTATCGGCCTGCCGCAATCTGCTGACGGCATTGTGATTTTCACCAATGCGTTAATGGCGATCCCTTATGCGCTGAAGGTGCTGGAAAACCCGATGCGCGATATCACCACGCGTTACAGCATGTTGTGTCAGTCGCTGGGTATTGAAGGCTGGTCGCGCTTAAAAGTGGTGGAGCTGCGCGCCCTGAAACGTCCGCTGGCGCAGGCGCTGGCCTTTGCCTGCGTGTTATCGATTGGTGATTTTGGCGTGGTGGCGTTGTTCGGTAACGATGATTTCCGTACCCTGCCGTTTTATCTCTACCAGCAAATTGGCTCTTATCGCAGCCAGGACGGCGCGGTCACCGCGTTAATTCTGCTGCTGCTCTGTTTTCTGCTGTTTACCGTGATTGAAAAACTACCGGGGCGAAATGTTAAAACTGACTGATATCACCTGGCTTTACCACCATTTGCCGATGCGTTTTAGCTTAACGGTGGAGCGCGGCGAGCAGGTGGCGATCCTCGGGCCAAGCGGCGCGGGTAAAAGTACCCTGCTGAATTTGATCGCCGGTTTTCTGACGCCAGCCAGCGGTTCGCTGACTATCGACGGCGTTGATCACACCACGACGCCGCCGTCACGCCGTCCGGTATCGATGCTGTTTCAGGAGAACAACCTGTTCAGTCACCTGACGGTCGCGCAGAACATCGGGCTGGGGCTTAATCCAGGACTGAAGCTGAACGCGGCACAGCAGGAGAAAATGCATGCTATCGCACGCCAGATGGGGATTGATAATTTAATAACGCGGTTACCGGGCGAGCTTTCCGGCGGTCAGCGGCAGCGCGTGGCGTTAGCGCGTTGTCTGGTGCGCGAACAGCCGATTTTATTGCTCGATGAACCGTTCTCGGCGCTCGATCCGGCGTTACGTCAGGAGATGTTGACGCTGGTCAGTACAAGCTGCCAGCAGCAAAAAATGACGTTATTGATGGTGTCGCACAGTGTGGAAGATGCGGCGCGGATAGCCACGCGCTCGGTGGTGGTCGCCGACGGGCGCATCGCCTGGCTGGGTATGACCGATGAGTTGTTGAGTGGTAAGGCGAGTGCTTCGGCGCTGTTGGGAATTACAGGTTAATATGCACTGTCGGATGCGGCGTGAACGCCTTATCCGACGTTTTGTCCGCATCAGGCGCCCCGCACAAGACTATCCTCTAAACCCCAACCACTTTACGCAATATATCGATATACACCGGCATCAACGGATGGCGAATTAACACCACCAGCGCCACCACGCCAACACCAGAAATTAGCGGCGCCAGCCACAGCAGATGACCACGCGACAAATAATGACTTAAACGATCGGTTACCTTGCCGCTGCGCCATAATCGCCAGCACAACCAACCGCCAACCCACAAAAACACCGCCGTCGCCAGCAGCAACCATTTAAACTCGCCACTCTGCATTCCGGCAGGAATATCGATCGCCGCGCCCGCCAGAATCCCCGGCAGGAAGTAAAACGGAGGCCATAACAGGCAGCCGATAATATTTGGCGTGATAAATTTCGCCACAGGCAGATCCAGCATCCCCGCCACCATTGGCACTAGCGGGCGCGTCGGCCCGACAAAGCGTCCGACCAGAATGGTAAACATGCTGTGTTGATGCAGCGCATGCTCGGTTTTATCGAGTAACGCTTTGTTTTTCTTCAGAAATGACCAGCGATGCAGCGGCTTTTTAAACCGCCAGCCCAGCCAGAAGGAGATCCAGTCGCCCATCAGGCAGCCAACAATCCCCGCCAGCCAGGCGTGCCAGAAACTTAACTCGCCGCTACCTATCAGCGCCCCAAGCCCCGCCATCAGCACCGTACCGGGCAGAATCAAACCGACCAGCGCCAGTGACTCCAGAAAGGCCACCAACACCACCGCCATCAATGAATACACAGTGGATTGTGTAATAAAGTGTTCCAGCAATGCTTGCATAATGTGCCTGTCAAATGGACGAAGCAGGGATTCTGCAAACCCAATGCTACTCCGTCAAGCCGTCAATCGTCTGATTCGTTACCAATTATGACAACCTGAGAGCTACATCATTCACTTTTTCTTCACAACCGGCCCTAAACTCGCTCGGGCTGGCGCCTGTACATTTTTTAAACACCCGCGAGAAATAGAGCTGATCGTCAAAGCCAACATTGCGTCCGACAGTGGCGATAGGCATACGAGTCGTGCTCAATAGCAGCTTCGCCTGACTGATGCGTTGATCTTCGCGCCAGCTTAAGACACTAATCCCTAATTGCTGGCGGAACAGATGCGACAGACGCGACGGAGACAAGCAGACATGCTGTGCGACACTGGCGATATCAAAATTGCTGTCCGCAAGGTGATCGCTGATGTACTGACAAGCCTCGCGTACCCGATTATCCATTGGCGGATGTAGCGACTCATTAATGACTTCCATGCGCCGCAGTAACAATTGCTCAAGAAGATTTATCGCCAGCAACTCCGAATAGCGCCCTTCCACTTGTCCGGCATTGATAATTTGCCCGAACAAATCGCTGAAATGCGGCTGATGCGCTTCGTTCGGGCGAAAGAAACCGGTATTGGCAAATATCGACGGCCAGTTAAGCCATTCGTGCCAGTAAGCGCGGGGGCGAAAGTAAACCCACTGGTGATACCATTCGCGGGCCTCCGGATGACGACCGTAGTGATGAATTTCTCCCGGCGGGAATAGCAAAATATCGCCTGGTCGGCAGACAAATTCTCGCCCCTGGTTTTTCACTATGCCCTGTCCGCGAATGGTGAGATTGAGAATATAGCCTTTCATTCCCAGCGGTCGGTCGATAAAAAAATCGAGATAACCGTTGGCCTCAATCGGCGTTAAACCCGCCACCAGATGGGCGTTGAACGAGTAACCCGGCAGCAAGGGATCATTTTGCGCTTCAGCCATACTTTTCATACTCCCGCCATTCAGAGAAGAAACCAATTGTCCATATTGCATCAGACATTGCCGTCACTGCGTCTTTTACTGGCTCTTCTCGCTAATCCAACCGGCAACCCCGCTTGTGAAAAGCATTTTGTAACAAAGGGGGGCAATAGCCATAACAAAAACGCGTAACAAAAGTGTCTATAATCACGGCAGAAAAGTCCACATTGATTATTTGCACGGCGTCACACTTTGCTATGCAATAGCATTTTTATCCATAAGATTAGCGGATCCTGCCTGACGCTTTTTTTCGCAACTCTCTACTGTTTCTCCATACCCGTTTTTTTGGATGGAGTGAAACGATGGCGATTGCAATTGGCCTCGATTTTGGCAGTGATTCTGTGCGAGCTTTGGCGGTGGAATGCGCCACCGGTGAAGAGATCGCCACCAGCGTAGAGTGGTATCCCCGTTGGCAGGAAGGGCAATTTTGTGACGCCCCGAATAACCAGTTCCGTCATCACCCGCGTGACTACATTGAGTCAATGGAAGCGGCGCTAAAAACCGTGCTGGCAGAACTTAGCGCCGAACAGCGCGCAGCGGTGGTCGGGATTGGCGTGGACACCACCGGCTCCACGCCTGCACCAATCGACGCCGACGGCAACGTGCTTGCGCTGCGCCCGGAGTTTGCCGAAAACCCGAACGCGATGTTCGTTTTGTGGAAAGACCACACGGCGGTTGAAGAAGCGGAAGAGATCACCCGCTTGTGTCATACACCGGGCAAAACTGACTACTCTCGCTATATTGGCGGTATTTATTCCAGCGAATGGTTCTGGGCAAAAATCCTGCATGTGACTCGCCAGGATAGCGCCGTGGCGCAATCTGCCGCATCGTGGATTGAACTGTGCGACTGGGTACCCGCCCTACTCTCCGGCACCACACGCCCGCAGGATATTCGCCGCGGACGTTGTAGCGCCGGGCATAAATCTCTGTGGCACGAAAGCTGGGGCGGTTTACCGCCAGCCAGTTTCTTTGATGAGCTGGACCCGATCCTCAATCGCCATTTGCCTTCCCCGCTGTTCACTGACACCTGGACTGCCGATATTCCGGTGGGCACCTTATGCCCGGAATGGGCGCAGCGTCTCGGCCTGCCTGAAAGCGTGGTGATTTCCGGCGGCGCGTTTGACTGCCATATGGGCGCAGTCGGCGCAGGCGCACAGCCTAACGCACTGGTAAAAGTTATCGGTACTTCCACCTGCGACATTCTGATTGCCGACAAACAGAGCGTTGGCGAGCGGGCAGTTAAAGGCATTTGCGGTCAGGTTGATGGCAGCGTGGTTCCTGGATTTATCGGTCTGGAAGCTGGTCAGTCGGCATTTGGTGATATCTACGCCTGGTTTGGTCGCGTACTCGGCTGGCCGCTGGAACAGCTTGCCGCCCAGCATCCGGAACTGAAAGAGCAAATCAACGCCAGCCAGAAACAACTGCTTCCGGCGCTGACCGAAGCATGGGCTCAAAACCCGTCTCTGGATCACCTGCCAGTGGTACTCGACTGGTTTAATGGTCGTCGCACGCCAAACGCTAACCAACGCCTGAAAGGGGTGATTACCGACCTGAACCTCGCTACCGACGCTCCGCTACTGTTCGGCGGTTTAATTGCGGCTACCGCTTTTGGCGCGCGCGCAATTCAGGAGTGCTTCACTAACCAGGGGATCGCCGTAAACAACGTGATGGCGCTGGGCGGCATTGCACGGAAAAACCAGGTGATTATGCAAGCCTGCTGCGACGTGCTGAATCGCCCGCTGCAAATTGTTGCCTCTGATCAGTGTTGCGCGCTCGGTGCGGCGATTTTTGCTGCCGTCGCCGCAAAAGTGCATGCCGACATCCCATCAGCCCAGCAAAAAATGGCCAGTGCGGTAGAGAAAACCCTGCAACCACGTACCGAACAGGCACAACGCTTTGAACAGCTTTATCGCCGCTATCAGCAGTGGGCGATAAGCGCCGAACAACATTATCTTCCAACTTCCGCCCCGGCACAGGCTGCCCAGGCCGTTCCGACTCTATAAGGACACGACAATGACGATTTTTGATAATTATGAAGTGTGGTTTGTAATTGGCAGCCAGCATTTGTATGGCCCGGAAACCCTGCGTCAGGTCACCCAACATGCCGAGCACGTCGTTAATGCGCTGAATACGGAAGCGAAACTGCCCTGCAAACTGGTGCTGAAACCGCTGGGTACCACGCCGGACGAAATCACCGCAATTTGCCGCGATGCCAATTACGACGATCGTTGCGCGGGTCTGGTGGTATGGCTGCACACCTTCTCCCCGGCCAAAATGTGGATCAACGGCCTGACCATGCTCAACAAACCGTTGCTGCAATTCCACACCCAGTTTAACGCGGCGCTACCGTGGGACAGCATCGACATGGACTTTATGAACCTGAACCAGACTGCACATGGCGGTCGCGAGTTCGGTTTCATCGGCGCGCGTATGCGTCAGCAACATGCCGTCGTTACCGGTCACTGGCAGGATAAACAAGCACATGAGCGTATCGGCTCCTGGATGCGTCAGGCGGTATCTAAACAGGATACCCGTCATCTGAAAGTCTGCCGTTTTGGCGATAACATGCGTGAAGTGGCGGTCACTGACGGCGATAAAGTTGCCGCACAGATCAAGTTCGGTTTCTCCGTCAATACCTGGGCAGTTGGCGATCTGGTGCAGGTAGTGAACTCCATCAGCGACGGCGATGTTAACGCGCTGGTCGATGAGTACGAAAGCAGCTACACCATGACACCTGCCACACAAATCCACGGCGAAAAACGACAGAACGTGCTGGAAGCGGCGCGTATTGAGCTGGGGATGAAGCGTTTCCTGGAACAAGGTGGCTTCCACGCGTTCACCACCACTTTTGAAGATTTACACGGTCTGAAACAGCTTCCTGGCCTGGCCGTACAGCGTCTGATGCAGCAAGGCTACGGCTTTGCGGGCGAAGGCGACTGGAAAACTGCCGCCCTGCTTCGCATCATGAAGGTGATGTCAACCGGTCTGCAGGGCGGCACCTCCTTTATGGAGGACTACACCTATCACTTCGAGAAAGGTAATGACCTGGTGCTCGGCTCCCACATGCTGGAAGTCTGCCCGTCGATCGCCGTAGAAGAGAAACCGATCCTCGACGTTCAGCACCTCGGTATTGGTGGTAAAGATGATCCTGCCCGCCTGATCTTCAATACCCAAACCGGTCCGGCGATTGTCGCCAGCCTGATTGATCTCGGCGATCGTTATCGTCTGCTGGTTAACTGCATCGACACGGTGAAAACACCGCACTCCCTGCCGAAACTGCCGGTGGCGAATGCACTGTGGAAAGCGCAACCGGATCTGCCAACCGCTTCCGAAGCGTGGATCCTTGCTGGTGGTGCGCACCACACCGTCTTCAGCCATGCGCTGAACCTTAACGATATGCGTCAGTTCGCCGAGATGCACGACATTGAAATCACGGTGATTGATAACGACACCCGCCTGCCAGCGTTTAAAGACGCGCTGCGCTGGAACGAAGTGTATTACGGATTTCGTCGCTAAGTAGCCGCATCAGGTATGTAACGCCTGATGCGACGCTGGCGCGTCTTATCAGGCCTACGCGCTGCGATTTTGTAGGTCGGATAAGCAAAGCGCATCCGGCATTCAGCGCCTGATGCGACGCTGCCGCGTCTTATCAGGCCTACGCGCTGAGATTTTGTAGGTCGGATAAGCAAAGTGCATCCGGCATTCAGCGCCTGATGCGACGCTGCCGCGTCTTATCTGGCCTACACGCTGCGATTTTGTAGGCCGGATAAGCAAAGCGCATCCGGCATTCAACGCCTGATGCGACGCTGACGCGTCTTATAGGCCTACACGCTGCGTTTTTGTAGGCCGGATAAGCAAAGCGCATCCGGCATTCAACGCCTGATGCGACGCTGACGCGTCTTATCAGGCCTACACGCTGCGATTTTGTAGGCCGGATAAGCAAAGCGCATCCGGCACGAAGGAGTCAACATGTTAGAAGATCTCAAACGTCAGGTTTTAGAAGCCAACCTGGCGCTCCCAAAACACAACCTGGTCACTCTGACCTGGGGCAACGTCAGCGCCGTTGATCGCGAGCGCGGCGTCTTTGTGATCAAACCTTCCGGCGTCGATTACAACATCATGACCGCCGACGATATGGTCGTGGTCAGCATCGAAACCGGTGAAGTGGTTGAAGGTACGAAAAAGCCCTCCTCCGACACGCCAACTCACCGACTGCTCTATCAGGCATTCCCGTCCATTGGCGGCATTGTGCACACGCACTCGCGCCACGCCACCATCTGGGCGCAGGCGGGCCAGTCAATTCCGGCAACCGGTACCACCCACGCCGACTATTTCTACGGTCCCATTCCCTGCACCCGCAAAATGACCGACGCAGAAATCAACGGCGAATATGAGTGGGAAACCGGTAACGTCATCGTAGAAACCTTCGAAAAACAGGGTATCGATGCAGCGCAAATGCCCGGCGTTCTGGTCCATTCTCACGGTCCGTTTGCGTGGGGTAAAAACGCCGAAGATGCGGTGCATAACGCTATCGTGCTGGAAGAGGTCGCTTATATGGGGATTTTCTGCCGCCAGCTGGCCCCGCAGCTCCCTGATATGCAGCAAACCTTGCTGGATAAACACTATCTGCGTAAGCATGGTGCAAAGGCGTATTACGGGCAGTAACGACTGTATAAAACCACAGCCGGTCAAACGAAACCAGGCTATACTCAAGCCTGGTTTTTTATTGGATTTTCAGCGTGGCGCAGGCAGGTTTTATCTTAACCCGACACTGGCGGGATACCCCTCAAGGGACCGAAGTTTCTTTCTGGCTGGCAACGGACAACGGGCCGTTGCACGTTACGCTTGCGCCGCAAGAGTCCGTGGCGTTTATTCCCGCCGATCAGGTTCCCCGCGCTCAGCATATTTTGCAGGGTGAACAAGGCTTTCGCCTGACACCGCTGGCGTTAAAGGATTTTCACCGTCAGCCGGTGTATGGCCTTTACTGTCGCGCCCATCGCCAGTTGATGAGTTACGAAAAGCGCCTGCGTGAAGGTGGCGTTATCGTCTACGAGGCCGATGTGCGCCCGCCAGAACGCTATCTGATGGAGCGCTTCATCACCGCTCCGGTGTGGGTCGAGGGAGATACGCGCAATGGCGCTATCGTTAATGCCCGTCTGAAACCGAATCCCGACTATCGTCCTCCACTCAAGTGGGTTTCTATTGATATTGAAACTACCCGCCACGGTGAGCTGTACTGCATCGGCCTGGAAGGTTGCGGGCAGCGCATCGTTTATATGCTGGGGCCAGAGAATGGCGATGCCTCCGCGCTCGATTTCGAACTGGAATACGTCGCCAGCCGCCCGCAGCTGCTGGAAAAACTTAACGCCTGGTTTGCAAATCACGATCCCGATGTGATCATCGGCTGGAACGTGGTGCAGTTCGATCTGCGAATGCTGCAAAAACATGCCGAGCGTTACCGTATTCCACTGCGTCTGGGGCGCGATAACAGCGAGCTGGAGTGGCGCGAGCACGGCTTTAAAGACGGCGTCTTTTTCGCCCAGGCCAAAGGTCGGCTAATTATCGACGGTATCGAGGCGCTGAAATCCGCGTTCTGGAATTTCTCTTCATTCTCGCTGGAAACTGTCGCTCAGGAGCTATTAGGCGAAGGAAAATCTATCGATAACCCGTGGGATCGAATGGACGAAATTGACCGTCGTTTCGCCGAAGATAAGCCCGCGCTGGCGACTTATAACCTGAAAGATTGCGAACTGGTGACGCAGATTTTCCATAAAACAGAAATCATGCCGTTTTTGCTCGAACGAGCAACGGTGAACGGCCTGCCAGTAGATCGGCACGGGGGATCGGTGGCGGCGTTTGGTCATCTCTATTTTCCCCGTATGCACCGCGCAGGTTATGTCGCGCCTAATCTCGGCGAAGTGCCGCCGCACGCCAGCCCTGGCGGCTACGTGATGGATTCGCGGCCAGGGCTTTATGATTCGGTGCTGGTACTGGACTACAAAAGCCTGTACCCGTCAATCATCCGCACCTTTCTGATTGATCCCGTCGGGCTGGTAGAAGGCATGGCGCAGCCTGATCCAGAGCACAGCACCGAAGGTTTTCTCGATGCCTGGTTCTCGCGGGAAAAACATTGCCTGCCGGAGATTGTGACTAACATCTGGCACGGGCGCGATGAAGCCAAACGTCAGGGCAACAAGCCGCTGTCGCAGGCGCTGAAGATCATTATGAATGCCTTTTATGGCGTGCTTGGCACCACTGCCTGCCGCTTCTTCGATCCGCGCCTGGCGTCGTCGATCACCATGCGTGGTCATCAGATCATGCGGCAAACCAAAGCATTGATTGAAGCGCAGGGCTACGACGTGATCTACGGCGATACCGACTCAACGTTTGTTTGGCTGAAAGGCGCACATTCGGAAGAAGAGGCGGCGAAAATCGGTCGTGCACTGGTGCAGCACGTTAACGCCTGGTGGGCGGAAACGCTGCAAAAACAACGGCTGACCAGTGCGCTGGAACTGGAGTATGAAACCCATTACTGCCGTTTTCTGATGCCGACCATTCGTGGAGCCGATACCGGCAGTAAAAAGCGTTATGCCGGGCTGATTCAGGAGGGCGACAAACAGCGGATGGTGTTTAAAGGGCTGGAAACCGTGCGTACCGACTGGACGCCGCTGGCCCAGCAGTTTCAGCAGGAGCTGTACTTGCGCATCTTTCGCAACGAGCCATATCAGGAGTACGTGCGTGAAACTATCGACAAACTGATGGCGGGCGAACTGGATGCGCAACTGGTTTACCGTAAACGGCTTCGCCGTCCGCTGAGCGAATATCAGCGTAATGTACCGCCACATGTACGCGCTGCACGCCTTGCCGATGAAGAAAACCAAAAACGCGGTCGCCCCTTGCAATACCAGAACCGTGGCACCATTAAGTACGTATGGACCACCAACGGCCCGGAGCCGCTGGACTATCGACGTTCGCCGCTGGATTACGAACACTATCTGACCCGCCAGCTTCAACCTGTGGCGGAAGGAATACTCCCCTTTATTGAGGATAATTTTGCTACACTTATGACCGGGCAACTTGGGCTATTTTGAGCAAAAAAAGAGTTCGTCAGATACCATTTTGATGCGTGACGAATGCCTTGCCATCCAGTACCATAGCGCCCTTTCCATTCCTGGACCTGAATAACACCACTACCACATTAGCCTGGTAGCGGGTAGTTATTGCCTGCAATTAAAGATATAGAGCCAAACACATATGCCTTTTACACTTGGTCAACGCTGGATCAGCGATACAGAAAGCGAATTAGGACTTGGAACCGTTGTCGCGGTGGATGCGCGAACTGTCACATTACTTTTCCCATCTACTGGTGAAAACCGTCTGTACGCACGCAGTGATTCCCCAGTGACCCGCGTGATGTTCAACCCTGGTGATACCATTACCAGCCATGACGGCTGGCAGATGCAAGTCGAAGAAGTAAAAGAAGAAAATGGCTTGCTGACCTATATCGGTACTCGCCTGGATACTGAAGAGTCCGGCGTGGCCCTGCGTGAAGTTTTCCTTGATAGCAAACTGGTGTTCAGCAAACCGCAGGACCGTCTGTTTGCCGGGCAGATTGACCGTATGGACCGCTTTGCGCTGCGTTATCGCGCGCGTAAGTATTCCAGCGAACAGTTCCGTATGCCGTACAGCGGCCTGCGCGGTCAGCGTACCAGTCTGATCCCGCACCAGCTCAACATCGCTCATGATGTTGGTCGCCGCCACGCGCCGCGCGTTCTGCTGGCTGACGAAGTGGGTTTAGGGAAAACCATTGAAGCCGGGATGATCCTGCATCAGCAGTTGCTCTCTGGCGCTGCTGAACGTGTGCTGATTATCGTACCGGAAACTTTACAGCATCAGTGGCTGGTGGAAATGCTGCGCCGTTTCAACCTGCGCTTTGCGCTATTTGATGATGAGCGTTATGCCGAAGCTCAGCACGATGCTTACAACCCGTTCGACACCGAACAGCTGGTGATTTGCTCACTGGATTTTGCCCGTCGTAGCAAACAGCGTCTGGAACACCTCTGTGAAGCCGAATGGGACCTGCTGGTGGTCGATGAAGCGCATCACCTGGTGTGGAGCGAAGAGGCGCCGAGCCGCGAATATCAGGCTATTGAACAACTGGCAGAGCACGTGCCGGGCGTTCTGCTGCTGACCGCAACCCCGGAACAGCTGGGAATGGAAAGCCACTTCGCCCGTCTGCGTCTGCTAGACCCGAACCGTTTCCACGATTTCGCGCAGTTCGTTGAAGAACAGAAAAATTATCGTCCGGTTGCAGACGCCGTTGCCATGCTGCTGGCAGGTAACAAACTGAGCAATGACGAACTGAACATGCTTGGCGAGATGATCGGCGAGCAGGATATCGAGCCGCTGTTGCAAGCGGCAAACAGCGACAGCGAAGATGCACAGAGCGCCCGTCAGGAACTGGTTTCGATGCTGATGGATCGCCACGGCACCAGCCGCGTGCTGTTCCGTAACACGCGTAACGGTGTGAAAGGCTTCCCGAAACGCGAGCTGCACACTATTAAGCTGCCGCTGCCGACGCAGTATCAGACGGCTATTAAAGTCTCCGGCATTATGGGCGCACGTAAAAGTGCAGAAGATCGCGCTCGCGATATGCTCTACCCGGAGCGTATTTATCAGGAATTTGAAGGTGATAACGCCACCTGGTGGAACTTCGATCCGCGCGTTGAGTGGCTGATGGGCTACCTGACCAGCCATCGCTCTCAGAAAGTGCTGGTGATCTGCGCCAAAGCGGCCACTGCGCTGCAACTGGAGCAAGTACTGCGCGAACGTGAAGGTATTCGCGCCGCGGTGTTCCACGAAGGCATGTCGATTATCGAACGTGACCGCGCTGCCGCCTGGTTTGCTGAAGAAGACACCGGTGCGCAGGTACTGCTGTGCTCGGAAATCGGTTCTGAAGGACGTAACTTCCAGTTCGCCAGCCACATGGTAATGTTCGATCTGCCGTTCAACCCGGATCTGCTGGAGCAGCGTATTGGTCGTCTGGATCGTATCGGCCAGGCGCACGATATTCAGATCCATGTGCCTTATCTGGAAAAAACCGCTCAGTCGGTACTGGTGCGCTGGTATCACGAAGGTCTGGATGCATTCGAGCACACCTGCCCGACCGGACGCACTATTTACGATAGCGTATACAACGATCTGATTAACTATCTGGCTTCACCGGATCAAACCGAAGGCTTTGACGATCTGATCAAAAACTGCCGCGAGCAGCATGAAGCGCTGAAAGCACAGCTGGAACAGGGTCGTGACCGCCTGCTGGAAATCCATTCCAACGGTGGCGAAAAAGCCCAGGCACTGGCAGAAAGCATTGAAGAGCAGGATGACGATACCAACCTGATCGCCTTCGCCATGAACCTGTTCGATATCATCGGTATCAATCAGGACGATCGCGGCGACAACATGATCGTGCTGACACCGTCCGATCATATGCTGGTGCCGGACTTCCCTGGCCTGTCGGAAGATGGCATCACCATCACCTTTGATCGTGAAGTGGCGCTGGCGCGTGAAGATGCGCAGTTTATTACCTGGGAGCATCCGCTGATCCGCAACGGTCTGGATCTGATCCTCTCTGGCGATACTGGTAGCAGCACGATTTCACTGTTGAAAAACAAAGCATTGCCGGTAGGTACACTGTTGGTAGAGCTGATTTACGTGGTTGAAGCCCAGGCGCCGAAGCAGTTGCAGCTTAACCGCTTCCTGCCGCCGACACCGGTACGTATGCTGCTGGATAAAAACGGCAACAACCTGGCAGCGCAGGTTGAGTTTGAAACCTTTAACCGTCAGCTTAACGCGGTTAACCGTCACACCGGCAGCAAACTGGTTAACGCCGTGCAGCAGGATGTTCACGCTATCCTTCAGCTGGGTGAAGCGCAGATCGAGAAATCTGCCCGTGCATTGATTGATGCGGCGCGTAACGAAGCCGACGAAAAACTGTCTGCCGAGCTGTCTCGTCTGGAAGCGCTGCGTGCGGTGAACCCGAACATTCGTGACGACGAACTGACCGCCATTGAAAGCAACCGTCAGCAGGTAATGGAAAGCCTGGATCAGGCAGGCTGGCGTCTGGATGCCCTGCGTTTGATCGTTGTGACGCATCAGTAACGGAGCCGAAAATGGGGATGGAAAACTACAATCCACCGCAGGAACCCTGGCTGGTTATCCTGTATCAGGATGACCACATTATGGTGGTCAACAAGCCGAGCGGTTTGTTGTCTGTACCGGGTCGTCTGGAAGAGCACAAAGACAGCGTGATGACGCGCATTCAGCGTGATTATCCGCAGGCAGAATCGGTGCATCGTCTGGATATGGCTACCAGCGGGGTGATTGTAGTGGCGCTGACCAAAGCCGCGGAGCGGGAATTAAAACGCCAGTTCCGCGAGCGCGAGCCGAAAAAGCAGTATGTGGCCCGCGTCTGGGGGCATCCATCCCCCGCAGAAGGTCTGGTGGATCTGCCGCTGATTTGCGACTGGCCAAACCGCCCGAAACAGAAAGTCTGTTACGAAACGGGTAAACCTGCGCAGACGGAGTATGAAGTGGTGGAGTATGCGGCGGATAACACGGCAAGAGTGGTGTTAAAGCCGATTACCGGGCGTTCACATCAATTGCGTGTGCATATGCTGGCGCTGGGTCATCCGATTCTCGGCGATCGTTTTTATGCTTCACCAGAAGCGAGAGCAATGGCACCGCGTTTGTTGCTACATGCAGAGATGTTGACGATTACCCATCCGGCATATGGCAATAGTATGACGTTTAAAGCGCCAGCGGATTTTTAATCGTCACGCTGGCGAAGTTCGGTAGGCCGGAGAAGGCGTTCACGCCACATCCGGCAATTTTGCGCCGATTGCCTGATGCGACGCGGGCCGCGTCTTATCAGGCCTACAGTTTGAAACTTATTTAAATCCTTTCTGCTGCTTAATCAGCTCATACGCCTGCTGAATTTCCTGTGCTTTCTGCTTCGCCATCTCCATCATCTCAGGCGGCAAACCTTTCGCCACCAGCTTATCCGGATGGTGTTCACTCATCAGCTTACGGTAGGCGCGTTTAATGGTGGTCGCCTCATCCGTTGGCTTCACGCCCAGCACATTACAGGCATCTTCCAGCGTCGGGCCACGCTGCGCTTGCTGCCAGTTACCACCGCCAGATTGCTGCTGATAACCGCCGCCAAACTGTGCACCGCCCTGCATCATGCGCAGAAACTGATCAAACTGGGCGCGGGAGATCCCTAATTCTTCAGCAATGACATACAGCACCGCTCGCTCATTTGGATGCAGCGAACCATCAGCAAACGCCGCCTGAATCTGGATCTCCAGAAACATACGAATTAAATCAAAACGCCCGAAGCAGACACTGCGGAACTGACGCATCTTTTCGCGCAGTGGGTAATTGTCTGATTTTCCCACCCGGAACGCATTTTGCGCCGCAGTACGGGAAGCACCATGCAGATTCATTCGCTCCATCAGCTGGCTGGCGATATGAATATCAGCCTCGGTAACGCGACCTTTGGATTTGGTTAAATGCCCCATCACTTCAAAAGTGGTGGCAAAAAACAGCGCCTGACGCTCGCGCTGGTTGGCGAACCACGCCATCTTGCGGCTACGGGCTTTATCAAACATATGGCCAATTAACAGGCCTAACACTACGCCCCAAAAGCCGCCGCCCATCAGTAAGGCCACGGCCACGCCAATGATTTTTCCCCAATACTGCATATATTCCCCAAATGGACTTACGGAAACCAGCGCTATCTCCCACAATATAAAGGTGCTTTTACCGTTTTCCGGCTGCGGTCAATTGTGGGACATCGCCTATAATTTGCATTATCATACCTGTCATTCAATGCCGTGCCTAACACCACAGACGCTATTCGGACAGGATTAACACTAGCGTAGAGATGACGAGTACGTTAGTCTCTGACCGTTTGTCACGCGCAACGTTACCGATGATGGAACAATAAAATCAACGTATGAAAAAACGTATCCCCACTCTCCTGGCCACCATGATTGCCACCGCCCTTTATAGTCAACAGGGACTGGCAGCCAACCTCGCCTCACAGTGCATGTTGGGCGTGCCAAGCTATGACCGTCCTCTGGTACAGGGCGATACCAATGACCTACCCGTGACGATTAATGCTGACCATGCAAAGGGGAACTACCCCGATGACGCCGTGTTTAGCGGCAACGTGGATATCATGCAGGGTAACAGCCGTCTGCAGGCCGATGAAGTACAGCTTCATCAAAAAGAGGCGCCAGGACAACCGGAGCCGATACGTACCGTCGATGCGCTCGGTAATGTCCATTACGACGATAACCAGGTGATCCTCAAAGGGCCAAAAGGCTGGACGAATCTGAACACCAAAGACACCAACGTCTGGGAAGGTGATTATCAGATGGTGGGGCGTCAGGGGCGCGGTAAAGCAGACCTGATGAAACAGCGTGGCGAAAACCGCTACACCATTCTGGATAACGGTACTTTTACCTCCTGTCTGCCGGGTTCTGATACCTGGAGCGTGGTGGGTAGCGAAATTATTCATGACCGCGAAGAACAAGTCGCGGAGATCTGGAACGCCCGTTTTAAAGTGGGTCCGGTTCCGATCTTTTACAGCCCCTATTTACAGTTGCCGGTGGGTGACAAACGCCGTTCTGGTTTCTTGATCCCGAACGCCAAGTACACCACCACCAACTACTTTGAGTTCTACCTGCCGTATTACTGGAACATCGCGCCAAATATGGATGCCACCATCACGCCGCATTATATGCATCGTCGTGGCAACATTATGTGGGAAAACGAATTCCGTTATCTCACCCAGGCCGGCGCAGGCTTGATGGAACTGGACTATCTGCCTTCAGATAAAGTCTATGAAGATGAACATCCAGAAGATAGCAATTCACGCCGTTGGTTGTTCTACTGGCAACACTCCGGAGTGATGGATCAGGTTTGGCGCTTTAACATCGACTACACCAAAGTCAGCGACCCGACCTATTTCAATGATTTTGACAATAAATATGGTTCCAGTACCGATGGTTACGCCACGCAAAAATTCAGCGTGGGCTATGCGGTGCAGAACTTTGACGCCACGCTTTCGACGAAACAATTCCAAGTTTTTGATGATACCAGTGGCAACAGCTATGCCGCTGAACCACAGTTAGACGTCAACTACTACCATAACGATCTCGGCCCGTTTGATACCCGTATTTATGGTCAGGCAGTGCATTTTGTTAATACAAACAGCAATATGCCGGAGGCTACTCGCGTTCATCTGGAGCCGACGATCAACCTGCCGTTATCTAACACCTGGGGCAGTATCAATACCGAAGCGAAGCTGCTGGCGACCCATTATCAGCAGACCAATCTCGACTGGTATAACAGCAACCCACAAAACAATAAGTTGGCAGATTCTGTTAACCGCGTAATGCCGCAATTTAAAGTTGACGGCAAAATGGTCTTCGAACGTGATATGGAAATGCTGGCGCCGGGTTACACCCAGACGCTGGAGCCGCGCGCACAATACCTGTATGTGCCGTATCGCGATCAGAGCGACATCTATAACTATGACTCCTCATTGCTGCAATCCGACTACTCGGGCCTGTTCCGGGACCGGACTTATGGCGGTCTTGACCGTATTGCTTCCGCGAACCAGGTCACGACCGGTATCACAACTCGCGTATATGATGATGCAGCCGTTGAACGTTTTAATATTTCCGTTGGTCAAATCTACTATTTCACGGAGTCTCGCACCGGCGATGACAACATAACATGGGAGAATGACGACAAAACGGGCTCACTGGTATGGGCAGGCGATACCTACTGGCGCATCTCCGAACGCTGGGGATTGCGTGGCGGCATTCAGTACGATACTCGTCTGGATAACGTAGCCACCAGCAACACCAGCATTGAATACCGTCGGGATGAAGACCGTCTGGTACAGCTGAACTACCGCTACGCCAGCCCGGAATATATTCAGGCTACGCTGCCTAAATACTATTCCACTGCCGAGCAGTATAAGAATGGCATTTCGCAGGTGGGTGCAGTCGCTAGCTGGCCAATCGCCGATCGTTGGTCGATTGTCGGGGCGTACTACTACGACACCAACGCGAACAAGCAAGCCGACTCAATGTTAGGTGTGCAATACAGCTCCTGCTGCTATGCGATCCGCGTCGGTTATGAGCGTAAGCTGAACGGTTGGGATAACGATAAACAACATGCGATATATGACAACGCAATCGGCTTTAACATCGAACTTCGCGGCCTGAGTTCCAACTACGGTCTGGGTACGCAAGAGATGCTGCGTTCGAACATTCTGCCGTATCAAAACTCTTTGTGATTTGTTGATTTACCACGTAATCCGCAGTGCGGTTAATTGAAATGGAAAAAGTATGAAGAACTGGAAAACGCTGCTTCTCGGTATCGCCATGATTGCGAATACCAGTTTCGCTGCCCCCCAGGTAGTCGATAAAGTCGCAGCCGTCGTCAATAACGGCGTCGTGCTGGAAAGCGACGTTGATGGATTAATGCAGTCGGTAAAAATGAACGCTGCCCAGGCAAGGCAGCAACTTCCTGATGACGCTACGCTGCGCCACCAAATCATGGAACGTTTGATCATGGATCAAATCCTCCTGCAGATGGGGCAGAAAATGGGGGTTAAAATCTCCGATGAGCAGCTTGATCAGGCGATTGCCAACATTGCCAAACAGAACAACATGACGCTGGATCAGATGCGCAGCCGTCTGGCTTATGATGGTTTGAACTACAACACCTATCGTAATCAGATCCGCAAAGAGATGATTATCTCGGAAGTGCGCAACAACGAAGTGCGTCGTCGCATCACTATCCTGCCACAGGAAGTTGAAGCTCTGGCGCAGCAAGTCGGTAATCAAAATGATGCCAGCACTGAACTGAACTTAAGCCACATCCTGATCCCACTGCCGGAAAACCCGTCTTCTGAACAGGTGAATGAGGCGGAAACTCAGGCGCGTGCCATTGTCGATCAGGCACGTAACGGTGCAGACTTCGGCAAACTGGCTATCGCTCACTCTGCCGATCAGCAAGCGCTGAACGGCGGCCAAATGGGCTGGGGTCGCATTCAGGAGCTGCCGGGGATCTTCGCCCAGGCATTAAGCACCGCGAAGAAAGGCGACATTGTTGGCCCAATTCGTTCCGGCGTTGGCTTCCACATTCTGAAAGTTAACGACCTGCGCGGCGAAAGCAAAAATATCTCGGTGACCGAAGTTCATGCTCGCCATATTCTGCTGAAACCGTCGCCTATCATGACTGACGAACAGGCCCGCGTGAAACTGGAACAAATTGCTGCGGATATCAAGAGCGGTAAAACCACATTTGCTGCCGCAGCAAAAGAGTTCTCTCAGGATCCTGGCTCTGCAAATCAGGGCGGCGATCTCGGTTGGGCTACGCCAGATATTTTCGATCCAGCCTTCCGTGATGCGTTAACCCGCATGAATAAAGGTCAAATGAGTGCACCGGTTCACTCTTCATTCGGCTGGCATTTAATCGAACTGCTGGACACCCGTAACGTCGATAAAACCGATGCGGCGCAAAAAGATCGTGCATACCGCATGCTGATGAACCGTAAGTTCTCGGAAGAAGCAGCAAGCTGGATGCAGGAACAACGCGCCAGCGCTTATGTGAAAATTTTGAGCAACTAATGGTTAAACCCCAACGTGTTGTGATCACTCCCGGCGAACCCGCCGGGATTGGCCCGGACTTAGTTGTCCAGCTTGCACAACGAGAGTGGCCGGTAGAACTGGTTGTTTGTGCCGATGCCACTCTCCTTACCGACCGGGCAGCGATGCTCGGTTTGCCGCTTAACCTCCGCCCTTATTCCCCCAACTCCCCTGCGCAACCGCAAACTGCGGGAACGCTGACGCTACTTCCCATTGCACTACGTGTACCTGCCACTGCGGGACAATTAGCAGTTGAGAATGGGCATTACGTGGTGGAGACGCTGGCACGCGCGTGCGACGGTTGCCTTAACGGCGAATTTGCCGCGCTGATCACAGGTCCGGTGCATAAAGGCGTTATCAACGACGCAGGCATTCCGTTTAGCGGTCATACCGAGTTTTTCGAAGAGCGTTCACAGGCGAAAAAAGTGGTGATGATGCTGGCAACCGAAGAACTTCGCGTGGCGCTGGCAACAACGCATTTACCGCTGCGCGATATTGCTGACGCCATCACCCCTGCGCTTCTGCACGAAGTGATTGCTATTTTGCATCACGATTTGCGAACCAAATTTGGTATTGCCGAACCGCGCATTCTGGTCTGTGGCCTGAATCCGCACGCGGGCGAAGGCGGTCATATGGGCACGGAAGAGATAGACACCATCATTCCCGTTCTCGACGAACTGCGGTCGCAGGGGATGAAACTCAACGGGCCGTTGCCTGCCGATACCCTGTTTCAGCCGAAATATCTCGACAACGCCGACGCCGTGCTGGCGATGTACCACGATCAGGGTCTTCCCGTGCTAAAATACCAGGGCTTCGGGCGCGGTGTGAACATTACGCTGGGCCTGCCCTTTATTCGCACATCAGTGGACCACGGCACCGCGCTTGAACTGGCGGGACGTGGCAAAGCCGATGTCGGCAGTTTTATTACGGCGCTTAATCTCGCCATCAAAATGATTGTTAATACCCAATGAATAATCGAGTCCACCAGGGCCATTTAGCCCGTAAACGCTTCGGGCAAAACTTTCTCAACGATCAGTTCGTGATCGACAGTATTGTTTCTGCCATTAACCCGCAAAAGGGCCAGGCAATGGTCGAAATCGGCCCCGGTCTGGCAGCTTTAACCGAACCGGTTGGCGAACGACTGGACCAGCTGACAGTCATCGAACTTGACCGTGATCTGGCAGCGCGCCTGCAAACGCATCCGTTCTTAGGCCCGAAACTGACGATTTATCAGCAGGATGCGATGACCTTCAACTTCGGTGAACTGGCAGAGAAAATGGGCCAGCCGCTGCGTGTTTTCGGCAACCTGCCGTATAACATTTCCACGCCGTTAATGTTCCATCTGTTTAGCTATACTGATGCCATTGCCGACATGCACTTTATGTTGCAAAAAGAGGTGGTGAATCGTCTGGTTGCAGGACCGAACAGCAAGGCGTATGGTCGATTAAGCGTCATGGCGCAATACTATTGCAACGTGATCCCGGTGCTGGAAGTGCCGCCATCAGCCTTTACACCACCACCCAAAGTGGATTCCGCCGTCGTACGTCTGGTTCCGCACACGACGATGCCTTATCCGGTTAAAGATATTCGCGTGCTGAGTCGTATCACCACTGAAGCCTTTAACCAGCGTCGTAAAACCATTCGTAATAGCCTCGGCAACTTGTTTAGCGCCGATGTGTTAACGGGAATGGGGATCGACCCAGCGATGCGAGCGGAAAATATCTCTGTCGCGCAATATTGCCAGATGGCGAACTATCTGGCGGAGAATGCGCCTTTGCAGGAGAGTTAACGATGATCAATTCGCCCCGAGTGTGTATTCAGGTTCAAAGCGTCTACATTGAGGCACAATCTTCACCTGATAATGAACGTTACGTTTTTTCTTATACCGTAACCATACGCAACCTGGGGCGAGCGCCAGTGCAGTTGTTGGGGCGTTACTGGCTGATCACTAACGGCAATGGCCGTGAAACAGAAGTCCAGGGCGAAGGTGTGGTGGGCGTCCAACCGCATATCGCGCCTGGCGAAGAGTACCAGTATACCAGCGGCGCGATTATCGAAACGCCGCTGGGCACCATGCAGGGTCACTACGAAATGATTGATGAGAACGGCGTTCCCTTTATCATCGACATTCCCGTATTCCGACTCGCCGTTCCAATATTCATTCATTAAAAAATTATGGCGACATACCTTATTGGCGATGTTCATGGCTGTTACGATGAACTGATCGCATTGCTGCATAAAGTGGAATTTACCCCTGGGAAAGATACTCTCTGGCTGACGGGCGATCTGGTTGCGCGCGGTCCTGGTTCGCTTGATGTTCTGCGCTATGTGAAATCCTTAGGCGACAGCGTACGTCTGGTGCTGGGCAATCACGATCTGCATCTGCTGGCCGTGTTTTCAGGCATAAGCCGCAACAAACCCAAAGATCGTCTCACGCCGCTACTGGAAGCGCCTGATGCCGATGAACTGCTTAACTGGCTACGTCGTCAGCCTTTGTTGCAAATCGATGAAGAGAAAAAGCTGGTGATGGCCCACGCGGGGATCACGCCGCAGTGGGACTTACCGACCGCGAAAGAGTGCGCACGTGACGTAGAAGCGGTACTGTCAAGCGACTCTTACCCCTTCTTCCTCGATGCCATGTACGGCGATATGCCGAACAACTGGTCACCAGATTTGCGTGGTCTGGCGCGATTACGTTTTATCACCAACGCCTTTACCCGTATGCGCTTTTGCTTTCCAAACGGTCAACTGGATATGTACAGCAAAGAATCGCCGGAAGAAGCCCCTGCCCCGCTGAAACCGTGGTTTGCGATTCCTGGCCCTGTCGCTGAAGAGTACAGCATCGCCTTTGGTCACTGGGCATCGCTGGAAGGCAAAGGTACGCCGGAAGGTATTTACGCGCTGGATACCGGCTGCTGCTGGGGTGGTACATTAACCTGCCTGCGCTGGGAAGATAAACAGTATTTTGTCCAGCCGTCGAACCGGCATAAGGATTTGGGCGAAGCGGCGGCGTCTTAAACACAGCCTGATACAGGAAGGCCGGATAAGACGCGACCGGCGTCAAATCCGGCACTAGCCGTAAATTCTATACAAACTTACCGCCGCTCCAGAATCTCAAAGCAATAGCTGTGAGAGTTCTGCGCATCAGCGTCGTGGAATTCGCTGAACACCGATTCCCAGTCATCCGGCTCGTAATCCGG
The DNA here is from genome assembly GCF_005781105.1 of Escherichia sp. E2586. Taxonomy (NCBI): domain Bacteria; kingdom Pseudomonadati; phylum Pseudomonadota; class Gammaproteobacteria; order Enterobacterales; family Enterobacteriaceae; genus Escherichia; species Escherichia sp. E2586. Next base: position 266,087 of record NZ_VATN01000004.1, on the reverse strand, counting down.
GAAATGGGTGTCGCCTTCCACTTCTGCGTCGATATGCGTCAAATACAGTTTCTGCGCTTTCGGCAAGAACTGCTCATAAACGCGACCGCCGCCAATCACCATAATTTCTGGTACGTCACCACACGCCGCAATGGCTTCATCCACCGACTTCACCCACGTTACGCGATCGTCCGTACCCGGCTGGCTGCTGATGACAATATTTTTGCGTCCAGGTAGCGGGCGACCGATGGATTCCCAGGTATGGCGGCCCATAATCACAGGTTTATTTAAGGTGTTGCGTTTAAACCAGGCGAGATCGGCAGGCAGATTCCACGGCATGGCGTTTTCCATGCCAATAACGCGATCTACCGCTAGCGCCGCAATCAAACTGATCATTGAAATTTCCCGATAAAAAAAATTGTCGTCACTATACGTAAAGCGTAAACCTTCGTCGACTGGCGAGAGGATGATGTTGAGGAAAATTTTTATTTTGCTGGCGAGTCCATAATCTGTTCGTGGACTCGCCGCAATACAATGAAATAAAAACAAATAGTTAGCTGTAAAGCGTGATTTACGTCACTCTTTATTAGGATAAGGGTTTCGTTTCCGGTTCATCCGCCATATTACCGGTATGTTTCCCCTCTTCAGTACCCTGCCAGCCATGCCGTTGGATGAGTGACAGATGTTCCCGGTCCTCGGTGATGATCTCGCTTAACATCGCGCTGGTGCGTTTATAGACCGCCGCGCGGGCTTTGGTATCGTTTTCGCCCATTGCCATCTCTTCCACCATTTCAATATTAAAGCGGCGGAACACATCGGCGCGTTCTCGCGCTTCATACGGCCCCAGACCTAAACTTTCCAGCGCCAGACGCCCGGTTTTCAGCGCACCTTCGAAGGTTTCACGCTCCGGCTTTTCAACGCCTGCCTGACGCAAACGAATGTAGTGGTCGACATCACGGGCGCGGGCAATAATCTGCAAATGCGGGAAATGTTCTTTCACCATCTCCGTCAGTTGCAGGTTGGTTTGCGGATCATCAATAGCGTTAATCAGCACTTCCGCTTTCGCCGCTCCGGCAGATTCCAGTAAATCCATCCGCGTGGCGTCGCCGTAAAACACTTTCATGCCGAATTTACGCAGCGTTTCGATATGGTCCGGGTCGTGATCGAGCACCACCATTTTCACCCCGCTGGAGAGCAGTAAACGCCCGGTGATCTGCCCAAAACGACCGAATCCGGCAATGATTACCCGCGGCTGTTCTTCGTCGATCTCATCGGCTTCACGCGCCTCTTCAGTAGAAGATTGCTCAAGGCGATTGAGGATCACCAGCAGGATCGGCGTTGCCGCCATCGACAGCGCCACCGCCAGAGTCAGCGATTTCGCCCACTCCGGCTCCAGCACATTCGCCATTTGCGCTGCACCAAATACCACAAAGGCAAACTCACTGCCCTGCCCTAACAGCACCGCAAACCAGCGACGCTGTTTATTTGGCACCTGCAACGGTCGGGCAATCAGCCACAGCATGGCAATTTTGATGATAAGGAAACCAAGCAGCAAAATAACAATACGCAATGGGTTTTCAATCAGCGTGCCAAAGTCTATCGACATGCCAACACCGATAAAAAACAGCCCCAGCAGCAAACCTTTAAACGGTTCGATATCGCTTTCCAGCGCATGACGATATTCCGAGCTTGCCAGCAGTACGCCCGCCAGAAACGCGCCCATCGCCATCGACAAGCCGACCTCTTCCAGCAGCAAACCAAAGCCAAACACGAGGAATAACGCCACGGCACTAAACACTTCCCGCAAGCCAGAGCGAGCAACAAAACGCAGCGCCGGACGCGTGACATAGCGCCCCAGCAGTACCACCAGCACCAGCGCGCCCGCCACTTTTAACGCCGACAGGGCAAATGCGCCCATCGTCGTCGAGGCACTGCTCGCCGCCAGTAGCGGGATCATCGCCACCAGCGGGATCGCCGCGATATCCTGGAACAGCAGCACCGCAAAGGCACTGCGGCCCATCTGCGTCATCATCAGATTGCGCTCATTCATCGCCTGCATGGCAATCGCCGTAGAGGAGAGCGCCAGCGTCATGCCGATCAGTTCCGCTACCTGCCAGCGCAGCCCAAGTAACATGCAGAACAGCCCCAGCAGGCCGCCGCAAATCACCATCTGCAATGCGCCACCGCCGAACACCGCCGCACGCAGTTTCCACAGCCTTTGTGGATCGAGTTCGAGGCCGATAATAAACAGCATCAGCACCACGCCGATTTCAGCAAAGTGCAGAATAGATTCGGCATCGGTCACCAGTCGCAGCCCCCACGGGCCAATAATGCAGCCAGCGATCAGATAGCCAAGTACCGATCCCAGACCAAGACGTACCGCAATGGGGACAATCAGCGCCGCCGAACCGAGATAAATCAGCGCCTGAATCAGCGTATGGCTATCCATGATGTGCCTCCTGCCATTCCAGCAGACGTTGCTTATAGTGACGCGCCTGCCCTTCGAGGGTTTCGTCGTCACAAATAAAGGTGCAGTGCATGGCAAACGGTGGCAGCCAGTTCAGCCCGCAGTAGATTGCCGTCGCCTGTAGCGGCTGCGACAGCACATCAAAGCCCGGATGCGCACCAATCTCAAAATGGCTTTCCCCGCCGCCGGTCGTCACCGCCCACAGCAAATGTTTGCCATGCAGCGCCGTGCCGCCATGACCGTAAGCCCAGCCGTGGGAGAAGACTTTATCGATCCAAAGTTTAAGGAGCGGTGGAATGCTGTACCACTGCATCGGGTGCTGCCAGACGATCAGATCGGCACGAGACAGCGCCTCCTGCTCGGCGGCAATATCGATATTGAAGTCAGGATAGAGTTGATAAAGAGAGCGAATTTCGACGCCTTCCAGCGTCCTTGCCTGTTCAAGCATCCGTTTATTCGCATGGGAATGATGCGGATACGGATGCGCATAAATTATAAGAATCATAGTTAGCCTGCGTAATTACGCCTTTGTTTTCCCACAAAGTGTAGTCACATATTCACGCAGCTTATAGTCAATAATATTGATTCAGAAAAGAGAGAAATCTGAATAAATTACCCCGCTCGCTGCCTGCGAATCGTCATATTGCTGGTCTGCGCCAGTGACATCCCACGTGTTTCCGGGGCAAACGCTACGGAAATCAACAAGCCAAATAGCGAGATCCCCGCCCCCATCAGCATGGTGCTACTGATGCCGTAATTATTGATAAAGATTGGCAGCGCCCAGGTCGAAACAATGGTGCCAATACGGCTTAATGACATAATCACGCCCACGGCTGAAGCACGAATATCCGTCGGGAAGAGTTCATTAGGATAAAGCCACTGCAAATTACCTGGCCCGCCAGAGAAAAAGGCATACACCGCAAAAGCCATTACTACCAGCCAGATCCCCATATCCGGGATCAGCCCCAAAACCGCCAGCGCCAGCGTCATCATGGCAAAGCTGCCAATCAACAATGGACGCCGTCCGGCAGTGTTTAACCACAGCATCGGCGGAATACAGCCGAGCATAAAGAACAGGCTAATCACCACATTCCCCAGCGCCGCGTTTTTGCCAACACCCAATCCCAACAAACCAACGATTTGCGGGCCAAAGGTGTAAATGGCGAACATTGGGATCACCTGGCAGGTCCAGATGGCGGCAACAAACAGAACAAAAGGAAAATGGCGGCGATTAAACAGATCGCGAAAACGGGTTTGCTGCGGCTGCTCTTCCTCGAAAGCCACCGGTTCGCCAAACAGTTTGATCATCATCTCTTCGCACTCTTTTACTCGCCCTTTGCGTAACAACCAGCGGGGAGATTCAGGCAGTTCGAATCGACCAATCAAAATCAACAAACAGGGGATCGCTGCGCTGCCCAGCATCCAGCGCCAGCCGCCTTCCACATCATAAAGCCAGTAGCCGACCAGATCGGCACAGGTCGCGCCGACATACCACATGGCGGCGATAAAGCTGATGGAAAACGCCCGCTGACGAGTGCTGGAGAACTCGGTGATCATTGAGGTGGCGATGGGATAATCTGCGCCGATAACAATGCCGATGAGTACCCGCATCACCAACAGTTCGACGGGGGATGAGACAAACATCGTCGCCACCGATATCACGCCGATGGCGATGATATCAATGAGGAACATTTTGCGCCGTCCGACTTTATCGGAGATATAGCCAAACAGCGATGTGCCAACGAACAGCCCGGCGAGCGTTCCCGCGCCCAGCAAGCCAATCCAGTCAGCGTCCAGTTTCAGCGCCGGAGTCAGTTGCTCCAGTGCCACGCCAATCATTACCAGTACATAACCATCCAGAAACGGCCCCCCGCTTCCCCACAGCAAAATGCGGCGGTGAATAGAGGAAAATTTAAGATCGTCAAAGTTTCTGGACGGTTGCATGGGTTATTCCTGTTTTTTTGCAATGAGAGTCAGTACGGCGTTACGTATCAAACCAACATCAGCCGTAACGAAACTCCACACCAAAGGTGCCGCGCGGGTATTCCCACTGTTCCAGCGCCGACCCCAGCCCCAGAATGCGGCAGGTGCCACACTCCAGACATCCGGCGTAATCAAAGCGCACACTGCCGTCATCCTGCTTCTTGTACAGACCTGCGGGGCACGCTTTCACCAGCAGCTCCAGCACCTGTTTATCGGCATCGGCCTTCACAACAATGTGCGGATGCTCTTCATCGACATTGAATTTATTGACGCCCAGTTTGACGTCCACATTGACGGGAGAAGTCATAAAACAGTCACTCCTTTCATGCCATCCTTGATCAGATTGATGAAGCCCACCTTCTTGCCGTGGCGGAGGATTTTCTTGCGCATCAGTTCCGGCGCGCTGCCGTCAATGGTGAACAGGTCACGCGCCACGCCCACCGCCAGTTCCGGGTAGCCATTAAACATGCGTGGGTTATCAAGGAACGCCGGTAGTTTCTGGTACATGCGCATATCGCGCAGCGGGCCACTCTCCAGATGCTGACGATATTCCGCCAGTTTCTGCTTACTGAAATCGTCGCTTTTCATCGCTGAAAGCACGGTTTTTGCTGCGGCTTCCCCGGCGGCAATCGCCAGATCCATACCGCGAATGGTAAAACCGAGGTTCATACACATTCCGGCGGCATCACCGGCAATCAATACGCCATCACCGACCAGCTCCGGCAGCATGTTGATGCCTGCTTCCGGCACTACGTGAGCGGAATATTCCACCAGCTTGCCGCCCGCGATCAGCGGTGCAACGGCCGGATGCTGTTTGAAATCTTCCAGCATCTGCGGCACCGATTTTTTTGCGTCATGCAGATGATGCAGACCACAAACCAGCCCCAGCGACAGGGTATTTTCATTGGTATAAAGGAAGCCGCCGCCCATCAGGCCATCTGTGGGGGAACCCGCAAACAGGCAAGCCGCGCCCTGATTACCCTGCAACTGAAAACGGTCTTCGATAACCGACTTCGGTAACTCGATCAGTTCCTTCACGCCAACCGCCACATCCGTCGGTTTGACGCGTTTTGCCATCCCCAACTTTTCGGCAAGGATGGAATTCACCCCGTCAGCAAGGATCACCGTTTTCGCTTCAATCACATCGCCATCGGCTTCTACGCCGACAACTTTGCCATCGCGCTGTACGAGGTTATCGACGCGAATCCCGGTAATTAACTGCGCGCCCGCGTCTTCGGCCTGCTCCATCAGCCAGGCATCAAATTTACTGCGCAAAACGGAGTAAGAACGCTGGGATGGCGAGGTTTCATCACCATTGCAGTAGTCCATGGTCATCGCTGACTTTTCCGTCATAAACGCGAGTTTTTCATGGGTGATCAGGCGTTCAACGGGGGCGGATTCAGCGAAACCAGGAATAATGTGTTCCAGACTGTGGGCATAGAGACGCCCGCCGGTGACGTTCTTGGCACCCGCGGAATTGCCACGCTCGATAACTAACACTTGCGCCCCTTCGCGGGCGAGCACCAGTGCGGCAACCGAACCGGCAAGCCCAGCACCGACGATGATGGCGTCAAAGATATCTTCGGACATAAGAACTCCCTGTCAGCGGCAGGGCCGAAATGCAGCCCTGCCAGAGTGGATCAACGCGCTAAAGCTGCGGTCAGCGCCGGAAGGATCTTCACGGCGTCGCCAACAATGCCGTAATCCGCATACTGGAAGATCGGCGCATTTTTATCTTTATTGATGGCGAAAATGGTTTGCGACGCGTTAGCGCCAACCATGTGCTGGATCTGCCCGGAGATCCCCACTGCCAGATACAGTTCAGGTTTCAGCATCAGGTTGGAGATACCGACATAGCGTTCGTGCTCCATCCATTTTTCGTTTTCCGCCACCGGACGAGAACAGGCCAGCTCCGCACCTATCGCCTTGCAAAGCTGTTCTGCCAGCGCAATGTTCTCTTTGCTGCCAATGCCGCGACCGACGCTGACCACCAGACGGGCTTTGTCGAGATCCACGCTGTTGCTCTGGCGCGACTGGGTTGCCGTGCGGGTAATCGCCACAGCCGGAGCCTGCCACTCCACGGTGTGCGTTTCGCCAGTGCGTGACGCGTCTGGCTGAGCCGCATCAAACGTGCCGCTGCTGATGGTCAGTACCGCATACGGCGTGGCAATGCGTTCTTCGCCAATTGCCAGGCCGCCGTAAACCATGTGTTTCACCGTCGCTTTACCGTCCTGTACGCTGACGGTGCTGGCATCGTTAGAAACTGCCGCTTTGAGGCGATAACCCAGTTTTGCCGCCAGTAATTTGCCGCGACGGGTGTTTGGCAGCAGTACCAGGCCGTCTGCGCCGTGCTGGCGAATAGTGTCAGCCATGACACTGGCGTAATCTTCGATCATCCGATCGTCCGGTTTGCCGCTTAATTTCCAGACATGATTAGCGCCGAGCTGGATTGCCTGTGCGCCATCGGCATCATTGAGGACAAAGGTGTTGATTTGATTAGCTAAAGCCTGCGCACCGTTCATCAGTTCCGGCAGACGAGAAGGGGTATCGCTGAATACCCAGACTTGAGAAAACGTGTTCATAGCATCCCCTGTAATTAAATGACTTTGCGAAGATTTTCAGCAAATGCGGCGATCTGTTCTTCGCCGTCGCCTTCAATCACGATGCGCTGACGCTCGCGCTGTTTCGGCGCGGCAACCTGTTGTTCAGACCACGCAACCTCCGCGTTAAAACCGATATCCGCCGCCGACCACACCTGGACTGGCTTTTTCGCCGCGCCGAGAATGGATTTCATCGAAGGAATTTGTGGGGAGTTGATATCAGTGGAAACAGCAATAACCGCAGGCAGCGGAATGCTTAACGTTTCTGTTTCATCTTCCAGTTCGCGCTCAACGGTGAGGGTATCTGCCGTCAGGGAGATAATTTTGCTGACGCCGTTAACTGCCGGAATATTGAGGATTTCGCCCACCAGCAGACCAACCTGCTGGGCATAAAGGTCGGAAGAACCGTCGCCGCAGAGGATCAGATCAAAGCCAGCTTTCTGTGCCGCGGCAGCCAGTGCAGTCGCCGTTTGTTGCGGCAGTGCCTGCTCGAACTGGTCATCAATCACCACAATCAGTTCATCCGGGCCGCGCGATAGCACATCTTTACGCCCTTTGGCGTTGGTCAGGGCTTTACCGCCCACACTTAAGGCCGTCACCTGCGCCTCTGCCGCCTGCTGTTTTAACTGGCAAGCCGCTTCAATAGCGTTCAAATCGTATTGGCTTATTTTCGCATCGGCTTTACTGAAGTCTAACGAACCATCAGCATTATTGACCGCAATATCCTGTTCATCAGGCACGCACTTATAGCAAGTAATAATCTTCATTGCATCTCCAGAAATCATGAAGGAAACGTCGTTCATATCGGTGGTGTTAATTACAGATAGCACGTCCTTTAATTCGGGAATAAAACTTTAATCACCAATATTGAAAATGTCACACGCAGATAAATCCAACTTTCAATATTGTTAAGCTCCTCACCAATATTGAAAACATGGCGTAGCAAAGAGAAATTTTCAATATTGTTTTATGGATCACCAATATTGAAAGTCAGATGCTATTTTTTTACTCACAATCAAATCCATCATATTGATTAATAATAGATATTTACACAAAGACACTCTGTTTTTACCCGATGAAAAACTGTGACTTACATCACAGAATGCAGCCAATTGAATACCCATTATGAGTTAGCCATTAACGCGTCCACGAGGTTAATAATAATTATATTAAATGTTAACAAAAATAAAACAAACGGGAACGCAAAATAAATATTCGTTTTCACAGTGGAATTAACTCATGACAAAAGAAAAGAGTAAAACGGGAATAGAACCGAAGGTGTTCTTTCCGCCATTAATAATCGTTGGCATACTTTGTTGGCTTACCGTAAGGGATCTGGATGCGGCGAATGTCGTTATTAATGCTGTATTCAGTTACGTCACCAATGTATGGGGATGGGCATTTGAATGGTATATGGTGGTGATGCTTTTCGGTTGGTTCTGGCTGGTGTTTGGCCCGTATGCCAAAAAGCGTTTAGGTAACGAACCACCAGAATTTAGTACCGCCAGTTGGATCTTTATGATGTTCGCCTCCTGTACGTCAGCCGCCGTACTGTTCTGGGGATCGATTGAGATCTACTACTACATCTCCACGCCGCCGTTTGCTTTAGCGCCAAACTCCACTGGTGCGAAAGAGCTGGGGCTGGCCTACAGTTTGTTCCACTGGGGACCGCTACCGTGGGCCACTTACAGCTTCCTTTCCGTCGCCTTCGCGTACTTCTTCTTTGTCCGCAAAATGGATGTGATTCGCCCCAGCTCCACTCTGGTGCCGCTGGTCGGTGAAAAACATGCCAAAGGCTTGTTTGGCACTATCGTCGATAACTTCTATCTGGTGGCGCTGATCTTCGCAATGGGCACCAGTCTGGGTCTTGCCACGCCGCTGGTGACCGAGTGTATGCAGTACCTGTTTGGTATTCCGCATACCCTGCAACTGGACGCTATCATCATTACCTGCTGGATCATCCTCAACGCTATCTGCGTCGCCTGTGGTCTGCAAAAAGGGGTGAAAATCGCCAGCGATGTGCGCAGCTATCTGAGTTTCCTGATGCTTGGCTGGGTATTCATCGTCAGTGGTGCCAGCTTCATCATGAACTACTTCACCGACTCGGTGGGGATGTTGCTGATGTATCTGCCGCGCATGTTGTTCTATACCGATGCCGTTGGCAAAGGCGGCTTCCCGCAGGGCTGGACCGTGTTCTACTGGGCATGGTGGGTAATTTATGCCATCCAGATGAGTATCTTCCTCGCGCGTATTTCCCGTGGTCGTACCGTGCGTGAACTGTGCTTCGGTATGGTGATGGGGCTGACAGCATCCACCTGGATCCTGTGGACCGTACTCGGTAGTAACACTCTGCTGTTGATGGATAAAAATATCATCAACATTCCAAACCTGATCGAACAGTATGGTGTGGCGCGCGCCATCATCGAAACCTGGGCCGCTCTGCCGCTCAGCACTGCCACCATGTGGGGCTTCTTCATTCTCTGCTTTATTGCCACCGTTACCCTGATTAACGCCTGCTCTTACACCCTGGCGATGTCCACCTGCCGCGAAGTGCGCGACGGTGAAGAACCACCGCTGCTGGTGCGTATCGGCTGGTCAGTGTTGGTTGGTGTTATCGGCATTGTTCTGCTGGCGCTCGGCGGCCTGAAACCGATTCAAACCGCCATCATCGCCGGAGGATGCCCGCTGTTCTTCGTCAACATTATGGTGACGCTCTCCTTTATTAAAGACGCGAAACAGAACTGGAAAGATTAATTAACCCCCAAAATATCAAGAGGTTGAAAGATGGATTTTAATTTAAATGATGAGCAGGAACTGTTTGTCGCCGGTATCCGCGAACTGATGGCCAGCGAAAACTGGGAGGCCTATTTTGCCGAGTGCGACCGTGACAGCGTCTACCCGGAACGTTTTGTCAAAGCACTGGCGGATATGGATATCGACAGCCTGCTGATCCCGGAAGAGCACGGTGGTCTGGATGCGGGGTTTGTTACCCTCGCCGCCGTGTGGATGGAACTGGGTCGTTTGGGGGCGCCAACCTACGTGTTGTATCAGTTGCCTGGCGGGTTTAACACCATCCTGCGTGAAGGCACACAAGAGCAGATCGACAAGATTATGGCGTTTCGTGGTACCGGTAAGCAGATGTGGAACTCAGCGATTACCGAACCGGGCGCGGGCTCCGACGTGGGTAGCCTGAAAACGACTTATACCCGTAGAGATGGTAAGATTTATCTTAATGGCAGTAAGTGTTTTATTACCAGCAGCGCCTACACCCCGTACATCGTGGTGATGGCGCGCGACGGGGCTTCTCCGGACAAACCTGTCTACACCGAATGGTTTGTCGATATGAGCAAACCGGGCATCAAAGTGACCAAACTTGAGAAGCTCGGTCTGCGTATGGATAGCTGCTGTGAAATCACCTTTGACGATGTGGAACTGGACGAGAAAGACATGTTCGGTCGGGAAGGTAACGGCTTTAACCGCGTCAAAGAAGAGTTCGACCATGAACGTTTCCTGGTAGCCCTGACCAACTACGGTACGGCGATGTGCGCCTTTGAAGATGCGGCGCGCTACGCCAACCAGCGCGTGCAGTTTGGCGAGGCTATTGGTCGTTTCCAGTTGATTCAGGAAAAATTCGCCCACATGGCGATCAAATTAAACTCCATGAAAAACATGCTGTATGAAGCAGCGTGGAAAGCAGACAACGGCACCATCACCTCTGGTGATGCAGCGATGTGCAAATACTTCTGCGCTAATGCGGCATTTGAAGTGGTGGATAGCGCAATGCAGGTGCTGGGCGGTGTCGGGATTGCGGGCAACCACCGCATCAGCCGCTTCTGGCGTGATCTGCGTGTAGACCGCGTCTCCGGGGGATCTGACGAAATGCAGATCCTGACGCTGGGTCGCGCGGTGCTGAAGCAATACCGCTAAGTCCGTGCACTGCCTGATGCGACGCAGATGCGTTTTATCAGGTCTACGGAAGCACGAATGTCGGCCGGATAAGGCGTTTACGCCGCATCCGGCAGTCATGCGCTACACAAATTTTTCAGGAGCTAATAATGGATCATCTACCCATGCCGAAATTCGGGCCGCTGGCCGGATTGCGCGTTGTCTTCTCCGGTATCGAAATCGCCGGGCCGTTCGCCGGGCAAATGTTCGCAGAATGGGGGGCGGAAGTTATCTGGATCGAGAACGTCGCCTGGGCCGACACCATTCGCGTTCAACCTAACTACCCGCAGCTCTCCCGCCGCAATTTGCACGCGCTGTCGTTAAATATTTTCAAGGATGAAGGCCGCGAAGCGTTTCTGAAATTAATGGAAACCACCGATATCTTCATCGAAGCCAGTAAAGGTCCGGCCTTTGCCCGTCGTGGCATTACCGATGAAGTCCTGTGGCAGCACAACCCGAAACTGGTTATCGCTCACCTGTCCGGTTTTGGTCAGTACGGCACCGAGGAGTACACCAATCTTCCGGCCTATAACACCATCGCCCAGGCCTTCAGTGGTTACCTGATTCAGAACGGTGATGTTGACCAGCCAATGCCTGCCTTCCCGTATACCGCCGATTACTTTTCTGGCCTGACCGCCACCACGGCGGCGCTGGCAGCACTGCATAAAGTGCGTGAAACCGGTAAAGGCGAAAGTATCGACATCGCCATGTATGAAGTGATGCTGCGTATGGGCCAGTACTTCATGATGGATTACTTCAATGGCGGCGAAATGTGTCCGCGCATGACCAAAGGTAAAGATCCCTACTACGCCGGTTGCGGTCTGTACAAATGCGCCGACGGCTACATCGTGATGGAACTGGTGGGCATTACTCAGATTGCAGAATGCTTTAAAGATATCGGCCTCGCACATCTGCTCGGTACGCCGGAAATCCCGGAAGGCACCCAGCTTATCCACCGTATCGAATGCCCTTACGGACCACTGGTAGAAGAGAAACTCGATGCCTGGCTGGCGGCGCACACCATCGCGGAAGTTAAAGAACGCTTTGCTGAACTGAATATCGCCTGCGCCAAAGTGCTGACCGTACCGGAACTGGAAAGCAATCCACAGTATGTGGCTCGTGAATCAATCACCCAGTGGCAAACGATGGATGGTCGCACCTGCAAAGGGCCAAACGTGATGCCGAAATTCAAAAATAACCCAGGCCAAATCTGGCGCGGAATGCCATCACATGGCATGGATACGGCTGCCATTTTGAAAACTATCGGCTACAGCGAAAACGACATTCAGGAGTTGGTCAGCAAAGGTCTGGCCAAAGTTGAGGACTAAACGCGTGGCGCCAGTCGGCTTGCCTGACTAGCGCCCGCCCAATAACAAACGAACAAAATGGATAGAGGTGCAATGGATATCATTGGCGGACAACATCTACGTCAAATGTGGGACGATCTGGCGGACGTTTACGGTCATAAAACGGCGCTGATTTGTGAATCCAGCGGCGGGGTCGTTAACCGGTATAGTTATCTTGAGTTAAATCAGGAGATTAACCGCACGGCAAACCTGTTTTATACGCTGGGGATTCGCAAAGGCGACAAAGTTGCTCTACATCTCGACAACTGCCCGGAATTTATCTTTTGCTGGTTCGGGCTGGCAAAAATTGGCGCGATTATGGTGCCGATTAACGCCCGCCTGTTACGCGAAGAAAGCGTGTGGATCCTGCAAAATAGCCAGGCGTGCCTGCTGGTGACCAGTGCGCAATTCTATCCTATGTATCAACAGATTCAGCAGGAAGATGCCACTCAGTTGCGGCACATTTGCCTGACAGATGTGGCGCTTCCCGCTGATGATGGTGTGAGTTCGTTTACTCAACTGAAAAATCAACAACCTGCCACCTTGTGCTATGCACCGCCGCTAACGACCGACGATACGGCGGAAATTCTCTTTACCTCCGGTACCACTTCCCGACCGAAAGGGGTGGTGATTACCCATTACAACCTGCGCTTCGCTGGATATTACTCCGCCTGGCAGTGCGCACTGCGTGACGATGACGTCTACCTGACGGTAATGCCTGCGTTTCATATCGATTGCCAGTGTACTGCGGCGATGGCGGCGTTTTCTGCCGGAGCCACCTTTGTGCTGGTCGAGAAATACAGCGCCCGCGCCTTCTGGGGACAGGTACAGAAGTATCGCGCCACCGTTACCGAATGTATTCCGATGATGATCCGTACGTTGATGGTGCGACCGCCTTCAGCGAGCGATCAGCAACACCATCTGCGGGAAGTAATGTTTTATCTCAACCTGTCGGAGCAGGAAAAAGATGCGTTTTGTGAACGCTTCGGCGTTCGCTTGCTGACCTCTTATGGGATGACGGAAACCATTGTTGGCATTATCGGCGATCGCCCTGGCGATAAACGACGCTGGCCGTCGATTGGCCGGGCGGGATTTTGCTACGAAGCGGAGATCCGCGACGATCACAATCGTCCGCTCCCGGCTGGTGAGATCGGTGAAATCTGCATTAAAGGCGTACCGGGAAAAACCATCTTCAAAGAGTACTTTCTCAACCCGCAAGCCACTGCGAAAGTGCTGGAAGCTGATGGCTGGCTGCATACTGGCGATACCGGATACTGCGACGAAGAGGGCTTTTTTTATTTCGTCGATCGTCGCTGCAATATGATCAAACGCGGTGGGGAGAATGTCTCTTGCGTAGAGCTGGAAAATATTATCGCCGCGCACCCGAAAATTCAGGACATAGTGGTTGTTGGTATTAAAGATTCGATTCGCGATGAAGCCATCAAAGCGTTTGTGGTGCTGAATGAAGGTGAAATATTGAGCGAAGAGGAATTCTTCTACTTTTGCGAACAGAATATGGCGAAATTTAAAGTGCCCTCTTATCTGGAGATCAGAAAAGATCTGCCACGTAATTGCTCGGGGAAAATAATCAGAAAGGCGCTGAAATAAACACTACAGCAGGGTACTACTCTGTCTGGTAATAATCACGTTCAACAATAATATGCATTTTTTTGCAGGGCCGTTGTCGTCCCTGAAAAAGCAAAAATGGAGAAAAGGAATGAGCGAATCATTACATCTGACCCGCAACGGATCAATTCTGGAAATTACCCTAGATCGCCCAAAAGCGAATGCTATTGATGCGAAAACCAGCTTTGAAATGGGCGAAGTATTTCTAAATTTCCGTGACGATCCGCAATTACGTGTCGCCATTATTACCGGTGCCGGAGAGAAATTCTTTTCCGCAGGCTGGGATTTAAAAGCAGCAGCAGAAGGCGAAGCACCGGATGCTGACTTTGGTCCGGGTGGTTTTGCGGGCTTAACCGAAATTTTCAATCTGGATAAACCGGTCATCGCAGCCGTGAACGGATACGCCTTTGGCGGCGGTTTCGAACTGGCGCTGGCGGCAGATTTTATTGTTTGTGCCGATAACGCCAGCTTCGCCCTGCCGGAAGCCAAACTGGGCATCGTTCCTGACAGCGGCGGTGTGCTGCGTCTGCCGAAGATCCTGCCGCCTGCCATCGTCAATGAAATGGTGATGACCGGCAGAAGAATGGGCGCAGAAGAGGCGCTGCGTTGGGGGATAGTCAACCGCGTAGTTAGCCAGACGGAACTGATGGATAACGCCCGCGAACTGGCGCAGCAACTGGTTGACAGCGCCCCGCTGGCGATCGCGGCGCTGAAAGAGATCTACCGCACCACCAGCGAAATGCCAGTAGAAGAAGCGTATCGCTATATTCGCAGCGGCGTGTTGAAACACTACCCATCAGTTCTGCATTCGGAAGATGCCCTTGAAGGGCCGCTGGCGTTTGCCGAGAAGCGCGATCCGGTGTGGAAAGGACGTTAACAACCGTGAGCTATTACGCCTTTGAAGGGTTAATTCCAGTGGTTCACCCGACGGCGTTTGTCCATCCCAGTGCAGTATTGATTGGCGATGTGATTGTGGGGGCCGGAGTCTACATCGGCCCCCTCGCCTCGCTGCGTGGTGACTACGGGCGTTTGATCGTGCAAGCGGGAGCCAATATTCAGGATGGCTGCATTATGCATGGCTACTGCGACACTGACACCATCGTTGGAGAAAACGGCCATATCGGGCACGGAGCGATCCTGCATGGTTGTGTGATTGGTCGCGATGCATTGGTCGGGATGAACAGCGTGATTATGGATGGCGCGGTCATTGGCGAAGAGAGCATTGTTGCCGCCATGAGTTTTGTCAAAGCAGGCTTTAGCGGCGAGAAACGCCAGTTGTTGATGGGGACGCCAGCCCGCGCTGTACGCAGTGTGAGTGACGACGAGTTACACTGGAAGCGGTTAAATACCAAAGAATATCATGATCTTGTCGGGCGTTGTCATGCATCGTTACATGAAACGCAGCCGTTGAGGCAAATGGAGGAAAATCGCCCCCGTTTGCAGGGGACGACGGATGTGACGCCGAAACGGTAACATCGTCAGATGCGGCATAAACGCCTTATCCAACCCGGCAGGAAAGCCCCCGTAGGCAGGATAAGATGCGCCAGCATCGCATCCGGCGATAGCTGTCGGATGCGGCATAAACGCCTTATCCAACCCTGCTGGAGAGCAACCGTAGGCCGGATAAGATGCGCCAGCATCGCATCCGGCGACCAGGTCGCACGGTATCAACGAAATGACATTAACGACGCATACTCTTTGACAACATCATCTGCCACTTCTGCTCGCGGTTAAGTTCCGTGAGCGGAACGGCAGGAATACGCGGAGTCTTTCTTACGCCGACTAATTTATCCCGGCTGTTATTGCGCAGGCGCGCGTAAATTTGCTCATCGATATCGACCACTTTTACCAGTCGCTGGCACTGGCATCCCCGCCCTTCCAGCTTATTAGGGATCATCTTAACTTCGCAGCTTATTTCTGCGACTTCCGACAGAATATAAGTCAGGGTATTAACCGCCTTGCTGTGTTCAATATCGAAATGAATAGAGATCTCTCTTGCTATCACCCACCGGTTTTCAGCCATCATCCATTCGGCGATTAACAAATAGAGTGGTTTTTCAACACATCCTTCACACATACGAACTCCAGTTTCACAAATTAAAAGACTGGCTATGACTCGTTTTGCAGCAATTAAACAAGGCCATATTAAAATTGTGGATATATCGATAGTATGCAACCTAACGAAGGATTAGTGTGAGCAAAATCCTGCTTACGCCATCAAAAATATGAATTCCAACAAAGTTTTGTCTTACAGATAAAAAAACGGTCCTCTTTCGAGAACCGTATTAGTTATTCGATCAAATTGGCGAATAGAACATATCCGCCATCACACGCTATTATTTGATCTGTGCGTGCATTTCCTGCACCGAAATAACTTTTTCGGTCGCATCGGCATTCAGCGCCATCGCGGTAGCGAAACCACCGTTCAGGGTGGTGTCATAATGCACTTTATATTGCAGCGCACTGCGACGAATCACGCGGGAGTCTTCAATCGCGCGACGACCTGAGGTGGTGTTGATGATGTAGGTGTATTCGCCATTCTTGATACGGTCCTGAATGTGCGGACGACCTTCATGCACCTTGTTTACCAGACGCGGATTAATGCCCGCTTCGCCCAGCACAATCGCCGTGCCGTGGGTCGCATCCAGCTCGAAGCCCTGTTTCAGCAGTTTTGCCGCCAGGTCCACCACGCGTTCTTTGTCGCCTTCACGCACGGAGAGCAGCGCACGGCCCTGTTTCTTCATGGTGGAGTTACTGCCCAGCTGCGCTTTGGCAAATGCTTCAGCGAAGGTGCGCCCGACGCCCATCACTTCCCCGGTGGAGCGCATTTCTGGCCCTAACAGCGGGTCAACGCCCGGGAATTTGTTGAACGGCAGCACCACTTCTTTCACCGAGTAGTACGGCGGGATGACTTCTTTAGTCACGCCCTGCTCAGCCAGCGATTTGCCTGCCATCACGCGCGCCGCCACTTTTGCCAGCGGCACGCCGGTGGCTTTGGAGACGAACGGAACGGTACGCGCCGCACGCGGGTTAACTTCAATCAGGTAGACTTCGTTGTTTTTCACCGCAAACTGCACGTTCATCAGGCCGCGCACCTGCAATTCGAAGGCCAGTTTCTGCACCTGTTGGCGCATCACATCCTGAATTTCCTGACTTAAGGTGTACGCTGGCAGAGAACATGCGGAGTCACCGGAGTGCACGCCCGCCTGCTCAATATGCTCCATGATGCCGCCAATCAGCACCATTTCGCCATCGCAGATGGCGTCCACGTCAACTTCTACCGCGTCATCAAGGAAGTGATCCAGCAACACTGGCGCATCGTTAGACACGCTGACCGCCGTCTGGAAGTAGCGACGCAGGTCAGCTTCGTCGTAGACGATTTCCATCGCCCGACCGCCGAGAACGTAAGACGGGCGCACCACCAGCGGGTAGCCAATCTCTTTTGCCTTCTCAACCGCCATTTCAATAGCGGTAACGGTGGCGTTCGCCGGTTGTTTCAGTTTCAGACGGTCAACCGCATGCTGGAAGCGTTCACGGTCTTCCGCACGGTCGATAGCATCCGGGCTGGTACCGATAACCGGGACGCCAGCGGCTTCCAGCGCGCGCGCCAGTTTCAGCGGAGTCTGACCACCGTACTGGACGATAACGCCTTTCGGCTTCTCGATACGCACGATTTCCAGTACATCTTCCAGGGTTACCGGCTCGAAGTATAGACGGTCGGAGGTGTCGTAGTCGGTGGAGACGGTTTCCGGGTTACAGTTAACCATAATGGTTTCGTAACCGTCTTCACGCAGCGCCAGCGAGGCGTGTACGCAGCAGTAGTCGAATTCGATACCCTGACCGATACGGTTCGGGCCGCCGCCAAGCACCATGATTTTTTCACGGTCGGTAGACGGATTCGCTTCGCACTCTTCTTCATAAGTGGAGTACATATAAGCGGTGTCGGTGGCAAATTCTGCCGCACAGGTATCCACGCGCTTGTAAACCGGATGCAGGTCATACTGGTCGCGCAGCTTGCGGATTTCTGCTTCGCGTACGCCCGCCAGTTTTGCCAGACGCGCATCGGCAAAGCCTTTGCGTTTCAACTGGCGCAGGAAGTCAGCGTTCAGGCCAGTGATGCCCACTTCTGCCACTTTCTCTTCCAGACGCACCAGCTCTTCAATCTGTACCAGGAACCAGCGGTCAATGTTGGTCAGGTTGAAGACGCCGTCCACAGACAGGCCCGCACGGAAAGCATCGGCGATGTACCAGATACGCTCTGCGCCTGCATCTTTCAGTTCGCGGCGGATTTTGGTCAGCGCTTCCGGGTCATCGAGGCTGACTTTCGGGTCAAAGCCAGTCGCACCGACTTCCAGGCCGCGCAGCGCTTTTTGCAGGGACTCCTGCTGCGTGCGACCAATCGCCATCACTTCGCCAACCGATTTCATCTGAGTGGTCAGACGGTCGTTCGCACCGGCGAATTTCTCGAAGTTGAAGCGAGGAATTTTGGTAACCACGTAGTCGATAGACGGCTCGAAGGACGCCGGAGTACGCCCGCCGGTGATGTCGTTCATCAGTTCGTCGAGGGTGTAACCCACCGCCAGTTTCGCCGCCACTTTGGCAATCGGGAAACCAGTGGCTTTCGACGCCAGCGCCGAAGAACGCGACACGCGAGGGTTCATTTCGATAACAATCAGGCGACCGTTTTTCGGGTTCACCGCAAACTGGACGTTGGAACCACCGGTTTCAACGCCGATTTCACGCAGCACCGCCATCGAGGCGTTACGCATGATTTGATATTCTTTGTCGGTCAGCGTTTGCGCTGGCGCTACGGTGATGGAGTCACCGGTATGGATGCCCATCGCATCGAAGTTTTCGATAGAGCAGACGATGATGCAGTTGTCGTTTTTATCACGCACCACTTCCATCTCGTACTCTTTCCAGCCAATCAGCGACTCATCAATCAGCAGTTCTTTGGTCGGAGAGAGATCCAGACCGCGGGCGCAAATTTCTTCAAACTCTTCGCGGTTATAAGCGATACCGCCACCGCTACCGCCCATGGTAAAGGATGGGCGAATAATGCACGGGAAGCCCACGTCAGCGGCAACCGCCAGCGCTTCTTCCATCGTGTGTGCAATACCGGAACGCGCAGTTTCCAGACCGATTTTCTTCATCGCTACGTCGAAACGGCGGCGGTCTTCTGCTTTATCAATCGCATCGGCGGTAGCACCAATCATGGTGACACCGAACTCTTCCAGCACACCCTGACGCTCCAGCTCCAGCGCGCAGTTCAACGCCGTCTGACCGCCCATCGTTGGCAGCACTGCGTCCGGGCGCTCTTTTTCAATAATCTTGCGTACCACTTCCCAGTGAATCGGCTCGATGTAGGTCGCATCAGCCATTTCCGGGTCGGTCATGATGGTCGCCGGGTTGGAGTTCACCAGAATAACGCGGTAACCCTCTTCGCGCAGGGCTTTACATGCTTGCGCGCCAGAGTAGTCAAACTCACACGCCTGACCGATAACAATCGGGCCCGCACCCAGAATCAGGATACTTTTTATATCTGTACGTTTTGGCATGACTCTTTTACTCCTGATTACTTAGCGGTTTTACGGTACTGCTCAATTAACTCGATAAAGTGGTCGAACAACGGCGCTGCGTCGTGCGGACCAGGGCTGGCTTCAGGGTGACCCTGGAAGCTGAACGCCGGTTTATCGGTGCGATGAATCCCCTGTAACGTACCGTCGAACAGGGATTTATGTGTAACACGCAGGTTTGCAGGTAATGTTGCTTCATCCACCGCAAAACCGTGGTTCTGGGCGGTGATCATCACCACGTTTTTCTCAACATCTTTCACCGGATGGTTGCCGCCGTGGTGTCCGAACTTCATCTTAATGGTCTTCGCACCGCTCGCCAGCGCCAGCAACTGATGGCCGAGGCAGATGCCGAATACCGGGATGTCGGTTTCGAGGAATTTCTGGATGGCAGTAATAGCGTAATCGCACGGGGCCGGGTCGCCAGGACCGTTGGAGAGGAAGATACCGTCTGGATTCATTTTCAGCACATCTTCCGCAGAAGTTTGCGCCGGAACGATGGTCAGGCGGCAGCCTCTGTCCACCAGCATCCGCAGGATGTTGCGCTTGGCACCGAAATCGTAGGCCACGACGTGGAACGGCAGCTCGTCTTCTTTTTTCGCTTCTGGCAGGCCGCCGGTCAGCGTCCAGCTCCCTTGTGTCCAGCTATAGGCTTCTGCGGTGGTCACTTCTTTTGCCAGATCCATGCCGTTCAGACCTGGGAACGCGCGGGCTTTTTCTAATGCCAGCGCCGCATCCGGGTTATCGCCCGCGATAATGCAGCCATTCTGTGCGCCTTTCTCGCGCAGTAAACGCGTCAGCTTACGGGTATCGATATCGGCAATCGCCACGATGTTATGGCGTTTCAGGTAAGAAGAGAGGTCTTCGGTGTTGCGGAAGTTGCTGGCAATCAGCGGCAGGTCGCGAATCACCAGACCTTGTGCATGTACCTGAGAAGATTCTTCATCGGCGTCATTAGTGCCGACATTGCCAATATGGGGATAAGTAAGAGTAACGATTTGACGAGAATAGGAAGGATCAGTGAGGATTTCTTGATAACCGGTCATTGAAGTATTGAAAACGACTTCCCCAACCGCCGAACCTGTTGCCCCTATGGCCCGACCGTGAAACTGGGTTCCGTCTTCCAGAACCAATAGCGCTGACTTAATCAAAACACCCTCCAGAGAATATTCACTCACTTTATTTGCATATTAATTCGCAATGATGACGCAAATCAATGCAAATCTGCCTACCGACGAATTTCTGGCAAACGGCGGCATTCTGGAGATATGGGCGCTAAAAGTCAACTCAATCGCGGTATTTATTATATGATTTTATGCGTCATGCATATTTTTATGGCATTAAGTGACAAAAAGATCACCTAACGTAGTCAGGAAAACGCTTGCACAGCGAGAAGAATGTAAAAACAAAATTCACTCGGAAAAAAGTGGACCAGATGGTCAAAATTTACATTAAAACAACAAAAACCACAGACAAAACTTTATATTTTTAGCAATTTGCATCAACAATTAAGAAAAAAACACAAAATAAAAGGGCCAAAAATCAAAGCCCTTTATAATCAACGAATTAGATATGTTATTTTTGCATCAATACAAATGTTTTGTGGTTATAATTTATTGAGATCCAGCACATCTCGCATATCAAAAAGACCATTTTTCTTGCCATTTAGCCACAATGCCGATCTTACCGCACCGTTAGCAAATGTCATGCGGCTGGACGCCTTATGGGTAATCTCCAGACGTTCGCCGATATCGGCGAACATGGCGGTATGTTCACCCACGATGTCACCCGCTCGTACAGTGGCAAAACCAATGGTGCCAGGAACACGTTCACCGGTATGGCCCTCACGACTGTAGACCGCGCAATCTTTCAGGTCTTTGTCCAGTGCATGAGCAATCGCCTCCCCCATCGCCAGCGCAGTGCCTGACGGCGCATCGACTTTATGTCTATGATGTGCTTCGATAATTTCAATATCGGTGTAGTCACCCATTACCTGAGTGGCTTTCTCCAGCAGCTTAAGCATGACGTTAACGCCAACGCTAAAATTGGCGGCAAAGACAATCGCAATATCTGTGGCAGCGTCACGAATCGCTTGTTTGCCAGCGTCATCAAAACCCGTGGTACCAATCACCATCCCTTTACCATGCTGGCGACAAAAAGCGAGATGGTTCAGCGTACCTTCCGGACGGGTAAAATCGATAAACACATCAAAATCATCTTTTACCGCGTCGAGGCTGCTTTGCACGGTAACGCCTGTTTTTCCGACTCCGGCCAGTTCACCAGCGTCGCTGCCCAGTAAAGAAGATCCTTCGCGCTCCAGCGCCGCGCCCAGCTGCACGCCTTCTAATGCCAGCGCCGCCTGAATCAACTGGCGGCCCATACGCCCCCCGGCTCCCGCGATGGCAACGCGGATGTTTGCATTATGCATAGCTATTCTCTTTTGTTAATTTGCATAGACCGTTTTCAGAGTAACCAGCGCATCGCTACGCCGCCAGCCAAAAACGCTGATAATTAGAAATTAATGATAAACAGGGAGGGATATCAGTGAAAGGCATGACGCAGAAAGTGATGCGTCATACCATCTGTCATTATGCCTGGTCTTGTGACTTTGACGGCAGGCAGCAAAGTATAAGCAGAATTACGCCCGTAACAGGGATCAACACGACAATAATGACCCACCACCCTGGATATCCGATATCGTGCATCCTTCTGACGGCTAGCGCCATCGCCGGTACGGCAAAAATCAACGTTAAAATAAATGACGCGGGCAGCGCAAAAAAAATGAAAACACCATAGTCATTGTTCATTGTTTCCGCAAACCACCAGCATAAAAGCGGTAGCAGACAGATAACGACACTACCGATCATAAACGACCAGAACTCAAAACGGGTGGCGACACCTTCATAATTAAAGATGTTTTTCCACCCTTCCAAATACGCTTCTCCATACGTCATAGAACACTTCCTTGTTTTCTGATTAGTTCGCCAGGGCCAGCACTTCCGCCACCCACTGCTGAAAGCCTTTCACATCCAGATCCAGCGCCACCTGCACGTTTGCAGGTTTACTCAGGCAACCGTCGATATCAACAACCGTAGTACCTGAGGTAAATTCGCCCTGCGTTTCCACTGCCACAAAACACGGCTTGAGAGTGAATAAGTCCGGGCGCACCAGCCAGGCGATGGCGCAGAGATCGTGCATACGCAGGCCGCTTTGCATACTGCCGCTACGGTAGTGACTAAACAAGGCGTGCAGCATTTTTCCGGTACGATTCAACTCCGGCAATGTAGCAAGATAATCAGGAGCTAACACCGCCTGATTGGTGACATCCAGACCGCACATGACGATTTCGATGCCGCTACGGAAGACGCACGCAGCCGCTTCTGGATCGGCAGCGATATTAAACTCGGCGTTTGGTGTGCAGTTGCCGCGTCCGGCAGAACCACCCATGATCACCAGACGGCGAATATGCGGTTTGCATTCCGGGCATTGTGAAAGTAACAGCGCAATATTGGTTAACGGGCCGATGGCTACCAGAGTAACAGGCTCAGGCGCACGCAGCAGGGCATCCCGAATAGCCAGAAATGCGGGTTTGTCCAGTGGGCTTCTGTTGTGCTCGACAAAGTCGTAGCCAGCCATTCCCGATTCACCGTGCACAGATGCTGCATTACGCGGTGCGCGTACCAGCGGCACGGCAGCTCCCTGGGCAAGCGGAATCTCCGCATTCCAGAAATGCAGCAGTTGCAGGGCGTTGCGGGTAGTTTTCTCAACCGAGACATTACCTGCGACGGTGGTCATCAGTTGCAGGTCGAGCTCGGGGGCAAAAATCGCGGCGGCAATGGCGACGGCATCGTCAATGCCGGGGTCTGTATCGAGGAAAATAGGTAAACGCATGTTTTCTCCATAAAAAATGCCGGTAACAAGACCGGCATTTTCGCATAACTTAGGCTGCTAATGACTTAATCAACTTCACGAATATCGACACGCAACTCTTTCGGCACTTCGAAAACGATATTTTCTTCGCGGCCTTCCAGCGGAATGGCTTCGCCACCGCCAAGCTGCTGTAAACGTGCGACTACGTTCTGTACCAGAATATCCGGAGCCGACGCGCCAGCAGTCACACCGACGCATTTCACCTCTTTTACCCACTCTTCCTGGATATCTGTCGCATCGTCAATCAAAAACGCCCGTTTGCCCATGCGCTGGGCCAGTTCCGCCAGACGGTTGGAGTTGGAGGAGTTTTTCGAACCGACCACCAACACCACTTCTGCCTGCTCTGCCAGGGCGCGTACCGCTTCCTGACGGTTGGTGGTGGCGTAGCAGATATCATCTTTGCGCGGCCCGACAATTTTCGGGAAGCGTTTACGCAGCGCGTCGATGACATCAGACGTGTCATCCACCGATAGCGTGGTCTGGGTCATAAAGGAGAGTTTCTCTTCGTTTTTGACCGTCAGTTTCCACACGTCGTCCGGCGACTCGACCAGATACATTCCCCCTTCCGGGTTACTGTACTGGCCCATCGTACCTTCCACTTCCGGATGCCCGGCGTGGCCGATGAGAATCGACTCTTCGCCACGACGGCTGGCGCGCGCGACTTCCATATGCACTTTGGTCACCAGCGGACAGGTCGCGTCAAATACCGTCAAATCGCGACTTTTCGCTTCGTTGCGGACTGCCTGAGAAACACCGTGTGCGGAAAAAATCAGGATCGCGCCGTCCGGCACTTCGCTGATCTGCTCAATAAAGATAGCCCCGCGCTCGCGCAGGCTATCGACCACGTAGCGGTTATGCACCACTTCGTGACGGACATAAATCGGTGCGCCGTAAATGGCCAGCGCGTTTTCAACAATGCTGATAGCGCGGTCTACCCCGGCACAAAAACCACGTGGGTTGGCCAACAGGATCTGCATGTTACGCCTCCAGCGCCGGATCGATTTCCAGCACTTCAATATCAAAATGAACGGTCTGCCCGGCCAGTGGATGGTTGAAATCGACGGTAATGGAGTCACCGTTAATTTCGCGGATCACGCCAGGCATCTCACTGCCATCCATTGCGGTAAAAAGCATTATTGCGCCAATTTCTGGCTCGCCTGCATCCATAAACTCACGGCGGGAGAAGTACTGAATCAGGTCCGGTGACGGCACGCCAAACGCCGCATCTGGCTCCAGCGAGAAGGTGGTTTTATCGCCCACTTTCAGCCCCAGCAGATGTTGCTCCAGCCCTTCGGAAAGAGAAGCATCACCCAGGCGGAATAGCGCCGGTTTACCGTTGTTGCGGGTAGACTCGGCGGTGGTGCCATCGTCGAGTTTTAGCGTGAAGTGCACCAGGACGGCGCTATTGCTCTGTACAGATTCAGACATGCAGGTTTGCTCTTATATTTTGAGGATTTTTGCCGGATGCGCCTACGATTTCGCAGCAATCTGTAGGCCGGATAAGATGCGTTAGCATCGCATCCGGCAGGGTTTATTATTGTTTTTTCGCTTTAGAAGGCAAAAAACCTTCCAGCACAATCAGTGCCGCCCCGACACAGATTGCAGTATCGGCAAGGTTGAAGGTGGCGAAGTGCCAGTCGCCGACGTAGAAGTCGATCATATCGACAACGAAGCCATGCCACAGGCGGTCGAACAGATTGCCCAGCGCGCCGCCAATAATCAGCGCGTAAGCGATATTGTTTAGCTTTTGCGTCGCCTTCGAGCGATACATCATCACCACCAGGGTAACGCTAATACCAATCGCTATACCGGCAAAGAACCAACGCTGCCAGCCGCCGCTATCGGCAAGGAAACTAAACGCCGCGCCATAGTTACGCGCATAATGCAGATTAAGCGACGGGAACAGCGGGACCGTATCCCCCAGAGCAAAGTTCTGGAGGATCAGGTATTTGCTGCCCAGATCGATAATCAGCACGACTACCACCAGCCACAGCCAGCGTAGCCCTGTTGAACAGATCGATTGACTCATCAGGCAAACTTACGTTTTTCACCGTCACCGGCGACGTTGCTGACACAGCGGCCGCAGATTTCTGCGTGTTCCGCCACCTTGCCGACATCCTGGGTGTAGTGCCAGCAGCGTGGACACTTCTCACCTTCGGCACGAGTTACAACTGCCTGAACGGTTGTATTACCAGGGTTATACTGGATATTTTCATCATTGATACCGCCAGCCTCATCAGAAATGACGAATTGAGACGTAATGAAAATGAATCTCGCCTCTTCGCCCAGACGTTTTAGCTTCGCAATAGTCCCCAGATCATCGTCAGCATATTTCAGCGTAACTTTAGCTTCCAGATTAGACTTGATGCCATTCGCCTTCTGATTTTCCAGTTCTTTGTTTACCTGATCTTTGATGTAACGAACATCGTCCCAGAAGGAATCATTAAATTCCTCATCATCTGCCAGGCCAAACAGGCCTTCGTACCACTCGCCGGTGAAGACGTATTTTTCACGCTCGCCCGGCAGGTAGCCCCACACTTCATCTGCGGTGAAGGAGAGGATAGGTGCCATCCAGCGAACCAGCGCTTCTGCGATGTGATACAGCGCAGTCTGGCAGCTACGACGCGCCACACTGTCCGCTTTGGCGGTGTACTGACGGTCTTTGATGATGTCGAGGTAGAAGGAACCCATCTCAACGGAACAGAAGCGCATCAGACGCTGTACCACTTCGTGGAAATCGTATGCTTCGTACGCCTTGAGGATGTCTTCCTGTGCCGCTTTCGCACAACCTACGGCCCAGCGATCCAGTACCACCATCTCTTCCGGTTTCACCATATCTTTTGCCGGATCAAAACCATTGAGGTTTGCCAGCAGGAAGCGTGCGGTGTTACGGATACGACGATAGCTGTCGGCAGCACGTTTCAGGATCTCGTCAGAAACGGCCATTTCACCGGTGTAGTCGGTAGATGCCACCCACAGACGCAGAATATCCGCGCCCAGTTTATTCATCACATCCTGCGGCGAAACGGTGTTGCCGATGGATTTAGACATCTTGCGACCCTGACCATCCACGGTAAAGCCGTGGGTCAGTACCTGACGATACGGCGCTTTGCCCTTCATCGCGGTAGAGATCATCAGAGAAGACATGAACCAGCCGCGGTGTTGGTCAGAACCTTCCAGATACATGTCCGCTGCGTGACCAGCAAATTCAGGACGCACGTCAACAACGGAAGAGTGGGTAGATCCGGAGTCAAACCATACGTCGAGAGTATCCGGCACTTTCACATACTGGTCAGCTTCGTCGCCGAGGATCTCTTTCGCATCGAGATCCCACCACGCCTGGATGCCATCAACTTCAACGCGTTTAGCCACTTCTTCCATAAGTTCGAGGGTACGCGGATGCAGTTCTTCCGTGTCTTTATGCACGAACAGTGACATCGGTACGCCCCAGGTGCGCTGACGGGAGATACACCAGTCAGGACGGTTAGCGACCATCGACTCGATACGCGCCTGGCCCCAATCCGGGATCCACTGCACGCCTTTGATCTCTTTCAGCGACTGCGCGCGCAAACCTTCTTTGTCCATGCTGACGAACCACTGCGGTGTCGCGCGGAAGATGATCGGCGTTTTGTGACGCCAGCAGCACGGATAGCTGTGCTGCATTTTCTCAACGTGCAGCAGCGCGCCTTTTTCCTGCAGCAGCGCAACGACGATGTCGTTCGCTTTGAAGACATTCACGCCATCCAGCGTCGGGTAAGTGCCCGGCAGATAAGTGCCGTCCGGGCCAACCGGGTTAGCGGTTTCCAGACCGTATTTCTGGCCAATCACATAGTCGTCCGGACCGTGGCCAGGCGCGGTGTGAACGGCACCGGTACCAGCATCCAGGGTAACGTGATCGCCGAGGATTGCCGGAACGTCGAAGCCCATAAACGGATGGGTAAAGCGCAGCAGCTCAAGCTCCGCACCTTTTACCGTGCCGAGAATGGTGTAATCGGTAACGCCGATACGCTGCATTACGCTTTCAACCAGATCTTTCGCCAGAATCACGGCCTGACCGTCGATCTGCACCAGCGCATAGTCGAAATCCGGTGCAATAGAGATTGCGCGGTTTGCAGGCAGAGTCCACGGCGTGGTGGTCCAGATTACCAGCGAGATTGGGCCGTTAACGTTGCTGACGCCAAATTTTGCTTTCAGCGCATCCTGATCGACCGCCTGGAAAGCGACGTCGATGGACGGAGACGTTTTGTCATAATACTCAACTTCCGCTTCTGCCAGTGCAGAACGGCAGTCAACGCACCAGTGCACTGGCTTCGCGCCTTTGTGCAGGTGACCGTTGCCGATGATTTTGCCCAGCGCGCGGATGATGTTGGCTTCAGTTTTGAAGTCCATGGTCAGGTACGGGTGCGACCAGTCGCCCAGCACGCCCAGACGGATAAAGTCTTTGCGCTGACCGTCAACCTGGGTAGCTGCGTATTCGCGGCACTTGGCGCGGAACTCGGCAGCAGTGAATTTCTCACCCGGCTTACCGTATTCTTGCTCTACTTTCAGCTCGATCGGCAGACCGTGGCAGTCCCAGCCAGGCACATACGGCGAGTCATAACCGGAAAGTCCTTTGGACTTCACGATAATGTCTTTCAGAATCTTGTTAACCGAGTGACCAATATGAATGCTGCCATTCGCATAAGGAGGGCCATCATGCAGAATGAAGGTTTTTTTGCCTTTTTTAGCCGCACGAATGATGCCGTACAGGTCATCATCAGTCCAACGCGCCAGCATTCCCGGTTCGCGTTTGGCGAGATCGCCACGCATCGGGAACCCTGTTTCCGGCAAATTCAGGGTTGATTTATAGTCACTCATCAGATTCTCGGTTCCGTATTTCGGTTTGATTACATAACAGGCTTAAGCCGGTTTTGTTAGCCCAAAAAATTCGCGGGCGGTTAATTCATCACGCGCAATCTGCGCTTTCAGTTCGTCCAGCGACGCAAATCGCTGCTCATTGCGTATTTTTTTACGCAGCACTACTTGTATATGGCGACCGTAAAGGTCCATTGCAACATCTAACAAATGCACTTCCAGCTGCTGGCGAATACCGGCAACCGTTGGACGTGTTCCGATGTTTGCCACGCCGGGTAACGGCTTTTCGCCGAGGCCCAGCACTTCCACCGCATAAACCCCTTTCACCGGGGAAACCTGACGGCGTAGCGGTACATTCGCCGTCGGGAAACCTATCGTGCGCCCTAATTCATCACCGTGGACCACACGCCCGGAGATGGCAAACGGGTGCCCCAGTAAACTTTCTGCCAGAGCCAGATTATCGTCTGCAAGTGCCTGACGCACAGCGGTGCTGCTGATACGCACGCCACCTTCGCAAAAAGTTTGCGTACTGGTAATGTCAAAGCCGTATTCCACGCCAGCTTTCTGTAATAACAAGAAATCGCCTTCACGACCAGCGCCAAAGCGGAAATCATCACCCACGGCGAGGAATTTTACCCGCAAATGCTTCACCAGTAGATCGCTGATGAAGTTTTGCGCAGTCAGCGCCGCAAAGCGCCTGTCGAAACGCACGCACAGCACGTAATCTACGCCACACTCTGCAAGGTAACGCAGTTTTTCCCGCAGTCGGGTCAGTCTTGCCGGGGCTTTATCGGTAGCAAACAGTTCCAGTGGTTGAGGTTCAAAAAGCATCACCATCACCGGTAAGTTTCGCCTGCGCCCTTCTTCCTGCAAGCCCTGCAACAGCGCGCGATGACCTCGATGCACGCCGTCGAAATTACCAATAGTCAGCACACACCCTTCTTGCGGGGCCTGGCTGAGATTATGTATGCCGCGTATCAGCTTCATGTCTGGCTCAAAACAGTGAAAATCGTCCGAGTATACCTTGTACAGCGGTCAAGGTTAACCGGCGATTGAGTACCGAAATCAGAAAGAAGTGGCTTTTCATTGCCATGGCGCAAATCACGGGCAGAAACTCACGGCCTGATGCAATTTTTATCGCGGAAAAGCTGTATTCACACCCCGCAAGCTGGTAGAATCCTGCGCCATCACTACGTAACGAGCGCCGGCACATTAACGGCGCTTATTTGCACAAATCCATTGACAAAAGAAGGCTAAAAGGGCATATTCCTCGGCCTTTGAATTGTCCATATAGAACACATTTGGGAGTTGGACCTTGGCTAATATCAAATCAGCTAAGAAGCGCGCCATTCAGTCTGAAAAGGCTCGTAAGCACAACGCAAGCCGTCGCTCTATGATGCGTACTTTCATCAAGAAAGTATACGCAGCTATCGAAGCTGGCGACAAAGCTGCTGCACTGAAAGCATTTAACGAAATGCAACCGATCGTGGACCGTCAGGCTGCTAAAGGTCTGATCCACAAAAACAAAGCTGCACGTCATAAGGCTAACCTGACTGCACAGATCAACAAACTGGCTTAATCGCCTTTTGTTGTCAGCTTTGTAAAAAAGCCCGCGCAAGCGGGTTTTTTTATGCCCATCTGCAGGCCAAAACTGCAGCCTGCAGAGTACAAATGGTTATTTTGAAGCTGAAGTAAACAACGCAGAGTAATCTGTGTTGCAAATACGCTGTACCGCAGGATGTTGAATCATCCTTTCGGCGAAAATCGCGTGGTACTCTTCCATGACGTTCTCAACGCGGCCTATCTCCATAACCGAGTCATCGTTATAGAAATCATTAGCGTAAAGCGAAGGTGCAACGAAAATAGCGTTATGCGTCGCTCCAAAAGCTTTCATCAACGCCGCATCATCAAACTCCCCCAGAATTTCAACGTTTAAGCCCTGAGAGTTAAACCAGTTTAATAGCTTGCGTCCCAACATTGAGCGACGCCCCGGAATAAGTAAGCGACGCTCTTCCAGACAGGCAGGAAACGGCTTTTCTGGCAGCGGGTTAGTGCACCAGAAACTGACACCACACTCGCCAATTTTTATGGAAAACAGCCCTTCCTGCTGGGTGGAGTCTATCGGGCAGTCAGAGATGATCATATCCAGCTTATGCTGACTCAGTTGCTCCAACAGCATCTCGTGCGTCGATTCAAAACAGCGTAAATGGATCTGCTCGTCTTCCACCACTGCGGCATTCAATACACTACTGACCAGGCGTTTGGA
Organism: Escherichia sp. E2586; assembly: GCF_005781105.1. Taxonomy (NCBI): domain Bacteria; kingdom Pseudomonadati; phylum Pseudomonadota; class Gammaproteobacteria; order Enterobacterales; family Enterobacteriaceae; genus Escherichia; species Escherichia sp. E2586. The sequence continues at coordinate 235,518 of NZ_VATN01000004.1, read as the reverse complement.
AAGAGCATCTGCCACGCCAACATCAAACAACAAGTTTGACTCTTTGCGATAGTTCACAATGTCCAGCATTTCCTGGCTTAAGGTGAACATTTTATCGGCATAGCGATAGACCAGTTCACCCAGTTCGCTGGGTTCCAGACCACGTCCTTTACGCTTAAATAGTTTCCCTTGCAGGCGCTCTTCCAGCGCCCGGATCTGCCCAGTAATGGTTTGTGGTGTTAAATAAAGCGCCTCCGCTGCGCCAACCACAGAACCTTCTTTGTAGACATGCCAGAAGTAATACAAGTGGTTGTAATTGATATGAGACATGCTCATTTCTCTCCCTGATAAGAATGAAAAGGGAGCCATTTATGGCTCCCCGGTACATCGCCCTGTCAAACTGATGGACGTAAACGAATGCGTAACCAGCTATATCCAATTACCGCCGAAGAGATTGAGCCAACCAGAATGCCCAATTTCGCCCAGTTAATCAGTTCTGGATCTACGCTACCAAAAGCCAGGCTGGCAATAAAGATAGACATAGTAAAACCGATACCGCACAAGATCCCAACCGCCATAATTTGCTGATAAGTGGTTCCCTCTGGCAAATGAGCCAGTTTCAAACGCAGCGCCAACCAGCAGAACAAACTAATACCCAACGGCTTGCCAATCAGCAAACCGGCGATGATCCCTAATGGCAAGATGGAGGTCAGGCCATCCAACGTCACGCCTTGCAGAGAAACGCCGGCATTGGCAAAAGCAAACAGCGGCAAAATCAGATAAGCCACCCATGGATGCAATACATGCTCCAGGCGCTTCGCCGGAGAACGGCCATGCTTCTCTTTCAATGGAATAAAGAAACCGACAATGACACCTGCCAGCGTTGCGTGGACACCTGATTTCAACACTGCGGTCCACAGCACCACGCCGACCAGAATATAAACTCCCGTGCGGCGAACACCACAAATGTTCAGCACCGCGAGCACCGCAATTGCTACGGCTGCAACGCCAAGAGAGGTCATCGACAAATCATTAGTGTAAAACAAGGCAATGATTATGATGGCCCCAAGATCATCGATAATAGCCAGCGCCATCAAAAAGATCTTCAGCGCCAACGGTACACGACTTCCCAATAACGCCAGAACCCCCAGCGCAAAAGCAATGTCAGTTGCCGCCGGGATCGCCCACCCTTCACGAGTAACAGGATCGGCATAGTTAAAGGCCAGATAAAGCAATGCCGGGACAATCATCCCGCCGATTGCAGCAATAACTGGAAATGCCGCCTGGCGCAAACTGGCCAGCGATCCTTGCATCAGCTCGCGTTTAACTTCCAGACCAACCAACAGGAAAAATACCGCCATTAACGCGTCATTTATCCATAACAGCATGTTTTTATTGATTTCAAGAGAACCAACCCGGAGCTGAACCGGCGTCTCAAGAAAGTCGTGATACCATCCACTGGTTGCGCCGCTGTTGGCCATAATCATCGCCAGAACAGCGGCAATGATGAGAATAATGCCTCCCGAGGCATCACTGCTAAAGAATCGATGCAGATGTTTCACTTTTTATTTCTCTTTCAGGTGAATAGATCGTTTTTACTATTTTACTCTGCACGAATCATCGTTAAAATCAGATTATAGTGTAGGAATGATTCGCTTTTTACGATCTATAAAGAAGATTAAGTCACCAGCAGAGGAAGTGTTTTTGGCGCTCGAAAGCGGTGGCTGATGACCTCAAGCCATGATAATCATAGCTTAAGGTCTGGATTTCTGAGGGATTAATTCGGAAAAGTAATAATTAATTTGTTGTCAGTCGGCGTTGTTTGTTAGGACAATATTTCAAAAATAATCCAGCTTGTCGTCAATAATTGCGATAAAGAGATAAATTAAAGTTAAATAATTAAATCCCTAAAAAATTACGCCATAAAAATGCGAGGCGTCTTCAGGATTAGAATCGATAAAACTGAGTGGGTTAAAGAGAGCGGTATAATAGCGGCGGGTGCTTGAGGCTATCTGTCTCAGGCATTAGCTGGATGGCAGATAGAGAAAAGCCCCGAGTGATATTTTACCATCAACCCGAGGCCCCCTATATGCTGAACACATGTAGAGTGCCTCTTACTGACCGTAAGGTCAAGGAGAAGAGAGCAATGAAGCAGCATAAGGCGATGATTGTCGCCCTGATCGTCATCTGTATCACCGCCGTAGTGGCGGCGCTGGTAACGAGAAAAGACCTCTGTGAGGTTCACATCCGAACTGGCCAGACGGAGGTTGCTGTTTTCACGGCTTACGAATCCGAGTAAGAGCAACGGCGGGGAGCGATCCCCGCCACTTTACAGGTGCTCGCATATCTTCAACGCACCCTATTTTTACCCAGGCCTGCCCACGGGCAGGCTTTTGGGGAGGTTAGCGAGTCAGGTCGTCGAAAAACTTCTTCACGCCATCAAAGAAGCTCTTTGAGCGCGGGCTGTTGTGCTCGCCGGTTGGGCCACCAAAGCTTTCCTGCAGCTCTTGCAGCAGTTGTTTCTGCTTCTCGTTCAGACCTACCGGTGTTTCGACCACTACGCGGCACAGCAAGTCACCTTGCGCACCACCGCGGACAGACTTGACACCTTTACCGCGCATACGGAACAGCTTACCGGTCTGGGTTTCGCCAGGCACTTTCAGTTTGACGCGACCATCGAGGGTCGGCACTTCGATTTCACCGCCCAGCGCCGCCATAGCGAAGTTGATCGGGACTTCGCAATACAGGTTGTTGCCTTCACGCTCGAAAATCGGGTGCTGTTTAACCTGAACCTGAACGTACAGATCGCCTGCCGGTGCGCCGTGTTCGCCCGCTTCACCTTCGCCCGCAAGACGGATGCGGTCCCCGGTATCCACCCCTGCCGGGATTTTAACGGACAGCGTTTTGCTGCGCTCAACACGACCATGACCATGACATTTGTTGCACGGATCTTTGATCAGCGTACCGCGGCCCTGACAGTGTGGACAGGTCTGTTGTACGGCGAAGAAGCCCTGGCGCATCTGCACCTGACCAGAACCATGACAGGTCGGACAGGTTTGCGGCTGTGTACCTGGTTTTGCACCGCTACCGTGGCAAACGTCACACTCTTCCAGAGTCGGAATGCGGATCTCTTTGGTCACGCCACGTACAGCTTCTTCGAGGGTGAGCTCCATGTTATAGCGTAAATCAGCACCACGCGCCGCACGTTGACGACCACGTCCGCCGCCAAAAATATCGCCGAAAACGTCACCAAAAATATCGCTGAAGTCGGCGCCGCCGCCAAAACCGCCGCCGCCCATGCCGCCTTGCTCAAACGCCGCATGGCCATACTGATCGTATGCCGCACGTTTTTGCGAGTCGGTCAGAACTTCATAAGCTTCCTTGATCTCTTTAAATTTCGCTTCGGCCTCTTTGTCACCCTGGTTACGGTCCGGGTGGTATTTCATGGCCAGGCGTTTGTAGGCCTTTTTGATTTCACGCTCTTCCGCTGTTTTGGAAACGCCTAAAATCTCGTAATAATCTTGCTTAGCCATCTTTTTTGATTTGCCCCTAGATGAATGCACGGGCGGAGAGGAAATTCCCCTTCGCCCGTGTCAGTATAATTACCCGTTTATAGGGCGATTATTTTTTGTCTTTAACTTCTTCAAATTCAGCGTCGACAACATCGTCATCTTTCGCGTTGTTTGCAGAAGTATCAGCACCGGCAGTCTGCTGCTGGGCATGTTGTTGCTGGGCGATTTCCATCAGTTTCTGGGAAACCTGTGCCAGCTCCTGCATTTTCGCTTCGATAGCGGCTTTGTCTTCACCTTTCAGAGCAGTTTCCAGTGCAGTCAGCGCAGACTCGATAGCAGTTTTGTCGTCAGCCGGCAGTTTGTCGCCTGCTTCTTCAACCTGCTTACGGGTGCTGTGCAGCAGATGGTCGCCCTGGTTGCGGGTCTGTACCAGCTCTTCAAACTTACGGTCAGCTTCGGCGTTCGCTTCTGCGTCGCGTACCATTTTCTGGATTTCATCTTCGTTCAGACCAGAAGAAGCCTTGATGGTGATCTTCTGCTCTTTACCGCTGTTTTTATCTTTCGCGGAAACGTGCAGGATACCGTCAGCATCGATATCGAAGGTAACTTCGATCTGCGGCATACCGCGCGGTGCCGGGTTGATACCATCCAGGTTGAACTGACCCAGAGATTTGTTATCAGCCGCACGTTTACGTTCACCCTGCAGCACGTGGATGGTTACCGCAGACTGGTTGTCTTCAGCGGTAGAGAACACCTGGCTGTGCTTGGTCGGGATAGTGGTGTTTTTCGCGATCAGCGTCGTCATCACACCGCCCATGGTTTCGATACCCAGAGACAGCGGGGTAACGTCCAGCAGCAGTACGTCTTTTACGTCACCAGTCAGAACACCACCCTGAACAGCAGCACCGATTGCTACAGCTTCGTCCGGGTTAACGTCTTTACGCGGTTCTTTACCAAAGAATTCAGCAACTTTCTTCTGAACCATTGGCATACGAGTCTGACCACCAACGAGGATAACGTCGTCGATATCAGATACGGACAGGCCAGCGTCCTGCAGTGCAACTTTCAGCGGCTCGATGGAACGGTTTACCAGGTCTTCAACCAGGCTTTCCAGTTTCGCACGAGTCACTTTGATGTTCATGTGTTTCGGACCGGTCGCGTCTGCAGTGATGTACGGCAGGTTAACGTCGGTCTGCTGAGCGGAAGACAGCTCGATTTTCGCTTTTTCTGCCGCTTCTTTCAGACGCTGCATTGCCAGCGGGTCGTTGCGCAGGTCAATGCCCTGATCTTTCTTGAATTCTTCAACCAGATAGTTGATCAAACGGCTATCAAAGTCTTCACCACCCAGGTGGGTATCACCGTTGGTAGCCAGAACTTCGAAGGTTTTTTCGCCGTCAACTTCGTCGATTTCGATAATGGAAATATCGAAAGTACCACCACCCAGGTCATAAACCGCGATAGTACGGTTACCAGTACCTTTGTCCAGACCGTAAGCCAGCGCAGCTGCGGTCGGTTCGTTGATGATACGTTTTACTTCCAGACCAGCGATACGGCCTGCGTCTTTGGTTGCCTGACGCTGAGCATCGTTAAAGTATGCCGGTACAGTGATAACAGCTTCAGTTACCGGTTCGCCCAGGTAATCTTCCGCGGTTTTCTTCATTTTTTTCAGCACTTCAGCAGAAATCTGCGGCGGTGCCATTTTCTGGCCTTTAACTTCGACCCATGCGTCGCCGTTATCAGCAGCAATAATTTTGAACGGCATGATGGAAACATCACGCTGTACTTCTTCGTCCTGGAAGCGGCGGCCAATCAGGCGTTTAATCGCAAACAGGGTGTTTTGCGGGTTCGTCACTGCCTGACGTTTAGCCGGCTGACCAACCAGAGTTTCACCATCCTGGGTATAGGCAATGATAGAAGGCGTGGTGCGATCGCCTTCGGCGTTCTCCAGCACACGAGGAGTGGTGCCATCCATAATCGCTACACAAGAGTTGGTAGTACCCAGGTCGATACCAATAATTTTACCCATCTAAACGTCTCCACTATATATTCGGTCATCATGTGGTATGAGTCTGTAATAGGGGCGAAACGTCTGGTTTCAACTGCCCAATTTCATTTTTTTGCAGACTCACTCACTGCGGTTGACTACTAAATGGGGTCGTAACCCACGTCATCAAGGGGGAGATGCAAAAATTTTTTGTGCTTTTGCGCAGAAATTTCGTGATATGCCGGAAGAAGACATGAAACAGACGGCAATTTCATTCATATAAAGAATGAATCCAACACAAGTTATTCACCCAAAAATTGTAATAAAAAGAAAAGATTACATACCTGAATCTTCTTTTCGCCAGCAGTAAACTAGTGGCTATTCATCCCCTACTGCTCCCCCGCTAAGAGAATCTTTATGAAATCCGTTTTTACGATTTCCGCCAGCCTGGTACTTAGCCTTATGCTGTGCTGCACGGCGCAAGCTAACGACCATAAAATCCTCGGCGTCATTGCGATGCCGCGTAACGAAACCAACGATCTGGCACTGAAACTCCCCGTTTGCCGCATCGTAAAACGTATCCAACTCACCGCCGACCACGGCGATTTACAGTTGAGCGGCGCGTCGGTTTATTTCAAAGCCGCCCGTAGCGCCAGTCAAAGCCTGAATGTTCCCGCCGAAATTAAAGAAGGGCAAACCACCAGCTGGATCAACATTAACAGCGATAACGACAACAAACGCTGCGTGTCAAAAATCACCTTTTCCGGTCATACAGTGAACTCGTCCGATATGGCCACGCTGAAAATTATCGGCGACGATTAACGCTTGAACAGAGAAGCCACAATAAATGAATGTTAATTACCTGAATGATTCAGATCTGGATTTTCTCCAGCATTGTAGTGAGGAGCAACTGACCAATTTCGCCCGTTTGCTCACCCATAACGAAAAAGGCAAAACTCGCCTCTCCAGCGTTCTGATGCGTAATGAACTGTTCAAATCGATGGAAGGGCATCCCGAGCAACATCGCCGCAACTGGCAGCTAATTGCCGGAGAATTACAGCATTTTGGCGGCGATAGTATCGCTAACAAACTTCGCGGACACGGTAAACTGTACCGGGCCATTTTGCTCGACGTCTCAAAACGGCTGAAGCTAAAAGCCGACAAAGAGATGTCTACGTTTGAAATTGAGCAACAATTACTGGAACAATTTCTGCGTAATACCTGGAAGAAAATGGACGAGGAACATAAGCAGGAATTTCTCAAGGCGGTCGATGCCAGAGTCAACGAGCTGGAAGAGCTATTACCGCTGCTGATGAAAGACAAATTATTGGCAAAAGGCGTGTCGCATCTGCTTTCCAGCCAGCTTACCCGCATTTTACGTACCCACGCAGCAATGAGCGTTCTCGGGCATGGCCTACTACGTGGTGCGGGGCTTGGTGGCCCGGTGGGCGCGGCATTAAACGGAGTTAAAGCCGTCAGCGGTAGCGCCTATCGCGTTACTATTCCGGCGGTCCTGCAAATTGCCTGCCTGCGTCGAATTGTCAGCGCCACTCAGGCCTAATCCCTCACATCGGGGAAAATTTTCATTTTCCCCTCAAAAGATCATGGACACTACTCCATTGGCTGATTATTATGCCGCGCCCTGAAAACACTACAGTTATTCAGGGAAATTATTTCACCATTCATTCAATGATGATTTTTGAGGAATTATGGGCAACACTAAGTTGGCTAATCCGGCACCGCTGGGCCTGATGGGCTTCGGCATGACCACCATTCTACTTAACCTGCACAACGTGGGTTATTTCGCTCTGGACGGTATTATTCTCGCTATGGGCATCTTCTACGGCGGTATCGCGCAAATTTTTGCCGGTCTGCTGGAGTATAAAAAAGGCAACACTTTCGGTTTAACTGCCTTCACCTCTTACGGTTCTTTCTGGCTGACGCTGGTTGCGATTCTGCTGATGCCGAAACTGGGCCTGACCGATGCGCCAAATGCGCAGTTCCTTGGTGTCTACCTGGGTCTGTGGGGCGTGTTTACGCTGTTTATGTTCTTCGGCACGCTGAAAGGCGCACGCGTTCTGCAATTCGTATTCTTCAGCCTGACCGTGCTGTTTGCGCTGCTGGCTGTGGGTAACATTGCCGGTAACGCCGCGATCATCCACTTCGCCGGCTGGATTGGTCTGATCTGCGGTGCCAGCGCAATTTATCTGGCAATGGGTGAAGTGCTGAACGAACAGTTTGGCCGTACCGTTCTGCCGATTGGTGAGTCTCACTAATTGCTTGATATCCCCCGCTCGGGGGATATCAGTTTGTTGACAATGTGCGCTTTATTCATGCCGGATGCGGCGTGAACGCCTTACCTGGTCTACAAAATCGTGCAAATTCAATATATTGCAGGAAACTCGTAGGCCTGATAAGCGTAGCGCATCAGGCAGTTTTGCGTTTGTCATCAGTCTCATCCCCCGCCTGGGGGGATTTTTTTATTCGCTAACTTCGCGTCTTGCACTCTTCGGTCTGAATGCTGCCACCACTTCCGGTGCCGTTTCAACGTATGGTCCTTCCAGCAACTGAATGCAGTACGGTACGCTGGCGAAAATGCCATGTACCACGACCTTACCCTCGGCATCCTTCACGCCTTCCAGTGTCTCTTTGATGGACTTCGGCTGACCGGGTAAGTTAAGGATCAGTGCCTGCTTACGAATCACCCCCACCTGGCGCGAAAGGATCGCAGTTGGCACAAAATGCAGGCTTATCTGGCGCATCTGTTCACCAAAGCCTGGCATCTCGCGGTCCGCTACTGCCAGCGTCGCATCGGGCGTTACGTCACGGCGCGCCGGGCCAGTACCGCCGGTTGTCAGCACCAGATGGCAACTCATTTCATCCACCAGCTCACACAACGTTTGCTCAATGATCGCCTGCTCATCGGGGATTAAGCGAGTTTCCAGTTCAAACGGCGTGGTTAGCGCCGATGTCAGCCATTCTTCCAGCGCAGGGATGCCTTTATCCTGATAAACGCCGCTGGACGCGCGATCAGAGATGGAAACTAAGCCGATACGTAAAGTATTCATCAAGATTTTTCCGTTTAAACAGTCTCGTTAAACAGAATGATACACTGCGAAGGGAGTGACAGACAGGCTTCAGAAGAGGTAGCGTGACCGACTTCCCGGTCACGCTAAGAATGATTACAGCAGATCGCCGATCATTTTTTCCAGTTTTTCCTGGTCAACAGCAAACTTACGGATACCTTCCGCCAGTTTATCAACTGCCATTGGGTCCTGGTTGTGCTGCCACAGGAACTCAGACTCGGTGATACGCGCCGGACGCGCTTTCACTTCACCAGTGTAAGACAGTTTACGTTCGATAGCCCCTTCGCTCTCAGCCAGCTCTTTCAACAGTGCCGGTGCGATGGTCAGACGGTCGCAGCCTGCCAGTTCCAGAATTTCGCCGATGTTACGGAAGCTTGCGCCCATAACCACGGTTTCATAACCGTGTTCTTTGTAGTACTGGTAGATTTCAGATACAGAAACGACACCCGGATCTTCTGCCGGAGCGTACTCTTTCTTATCTGTATTGGCTTTGTACCAGTCAAGAATACGGCCAACAAACGGAGAAATCAGGAACACGCCCGCTTCCGCACAAGCACGTGCCTGAGCGAAGGAGAACAGCAGAGTCAGGTTACAGTTGATACCTTCTTTTTCCAGCTGTTCTGCAGCACGGATACCCTGCCAGGTAGAAGCCAGTTTGATCAGAATACGATCGTTGCTAATACCTGCATCGTTGTAGAGCTTAATCAGGCGTTTTGCTTTCGCAATTGACGCTTCGGTGTCATAGGAAAGACGCGCATCAACTTCAGTTGAGATACGGCCCGGAACCAGTTTCAGGATTTCCAGACCAATATTTACTGCCAGTTTGTCGGTCGCGTCCACGATCTGCTGCGCGCGATCGTTGCTCTGCTGTTTCGCCCAGGCGACAGCATCATCAATCAACTTACGGTATTCCGGAATTTGCGCTGCGTTAAGAATGAGAGAAGGGTTGGTTGTGGCATCCTGCGGTTGATACAGCTTCATTGCCGCGATGTCCCCTGTGTCGGCCACTACGGTGGTGTACTGACGAAGGGAGGTCAATTTGTCCGTCATGATAGTATTTCTCTTTAAACAGCTTGTTAGGGGGATGTAACCGGTCTGCCCTGATGATATCACGACGTAACGACAGCGCAACCGCAGACAAAAGGGTTATCACCAGGCAAGACTGTTTCGGATTTCTGACATGGCGTTGATATCACCCGCCATTTTTAAACAAAACCTCATGTATGCTACACAGACGTTATCAACCAATGCACATCGTATATAATTCTTAATCAATTGGTAACGTTTACACAGGAATGTAACCGCGCACCGGCGACAAGAGGGATACGAATGCCTGACTTTTTCTCTTTTATTAACAACGTACTATGGGGATCAGTGATGATCTACCTGCTCTTCGGCGCAGGCTGTTGGTTCACTTTTCGTTCTGGGTTCGTTCAATTTCGCTATATTCGTCAGTTTGGCAAAAGTCTTAAAAATAGCATTCATCCGCAACGAGGCGGTTTAACTTCTTTTCAATCATTGTGTACCAGTCTCGCCGCGCGCGTCGGCAGCGGCAACCTGGCAGGCGTTGCGCTGGCTATCATCGCCGGTGGACCGGGTGCCGTTTTCTGGATGTGGGTTGCCGCGTTTATTGGCATGGCGACCTCTTTTGCCGAATGTTCCCTTGCCCAGCTTTATAAAGAACGTGACGTCAATGGGCAGTTTCGCGGCGGACCAGCATGGTATATGGCGCGTGGGTTAGGGATGCGCTGGATGGGCGTTCTGTTCGCCGTCTTTTTGCTCATCGCCTACGGACTGATTTTCAGCGGTGTTCAGGCAAATGCCGTCGCTCGCGCGATGAGCTTTGCATTTGATTTCCCTCCGTTAGTAACGGGTGTCATTCTCGCCATTTTTACCTTGTTGGCGATAACTCACGGCATTCATGGCGTCGCCCGGTTAATGCAATGGTTTGTCCCTATTATGGCGTTAATCTGGGTACTCGCCAGCCTGGTCATTTGCGCAATGAATATCGGGCAACTTCCACACGTTATTTGGTCTATTTTTGAAAGCGCCTTTGGCTGGCAGGAAGCGGCAGGCGGCGCGGCGGGTTATACCCTGAGTCAGGCGATTACTAACGGCTTTCAGCGCAGTATGTTTTCCAATGAGGCGGGGATGGGATCAACACCGAACGCAGCGGCGGCGGCGGCATCATGGCCACCGCATCCGGCAGCGCAAGGTATTGTCCAGATGATCGGCATCTTTATCGACACGATGGTGATTTGTACGGCAAGCGCCATGCTGATATTGCTGGCTGGTAACGGCACCACCTATTTGCCACTGGAAGGTATCCAACTCATTCAGAAAGCGATGCGTGTATTAATGGGTTCCTGGGGGGCAGAATTTGTCACGATAGTAGTGATTCTATTTGCCTTCAGCTCGATCGTCGCCAACTACATTTATGCCGAAAATAATCTCTTCTTTTTACGGCTGAACAACCGGAAAGCTATCTGGAGTCTGCGTATCTGTATCTTTGTTACAGTCATTGGCGGCACCCTACTGAGCCTTCCGATGATGTGGCAACTGGCCGATATTATTATGGCCTGCATGGCAATCACCAATTTGACAGCGATTTTGCTGCTTTCCCCTGTGGTGCATATCATTGCCAGCGATTATCTGCGCCAGCGTAAACTCGGCGTACGTCCGGTGTTTGATCCGCTGCGCTACCCGGATATCAGTCAGCAACTGTCCCCTGACGCGTGGGATGATTTGTCGCAGGAGTAATCACAACTATCGATCAACTCATCCACTTTTTTTGCTACAGTCGCAGTAAATTTCCTGCAAGGACTGGATATGTTGATTCTGATTTCACCTGCTAAAACACTTGATTATCAAAGCCCTTTGGCCACCACACGCTACACGCTGCCGGAGCTGTTAGACAACTCCCAACAGCTTATCCATGAAGCGCGAAAACTAACGGCACCGCAGATTGGCAAACTGATGAAAATCAGTGACAAGCTGGCCGATCTCAACGCTACCCGCTTTCATGACTGGCAGCCAGATTTCACGCCAGAGAATGCCCGGCAGGCAATTCTGGCATTTAAAGGCGATGTCTATACCGGCTTGCAAGCCGAAACCTTTAGTGAAGAAGATTTTGCTTTTGCCCAGCAGCATTTACGTATGCTTTCCGGTTTGTACGGCGTACTGCGCCCGCTCGATTTAATGCAGCCATACCGTCTGGAGATGGGGATCCGTCTTGAGAATGCGCGGGGTAAAGACCTGTACCAGTTCTGGGGGGATGTGATCACCAACAAGCTAAACGAAGCGCTCGAAGCACAAGGCGATCAGGTGGTGATTAACCTGGCGTCAGATGAGTATTTTAAATCAGTGAAGCCGAAGAAATTGAATGCCGAGATAATCAAGCCGATATTCCTCGATGAGAAGAACGGCAAGTTTAAGGTCATCAGCTTCCATGCTAAAAAAGCGCGTGGCCTGATGAGTCGGTTTATCATTAAAAATCGCCTGACCAAGCCAGAGCAACTGACAGGTTTTAACAGTGAAGGTTACTTCTTCGATGAAGCCTCTTCCAGCAATGGCGAACTGGTGTTTAAACGCTACGAACTGCGTTAAGTTTGCGGTAAATGCCGGAGGTCATCCGGCATTTATATTTAGCGGTGATGTCTGCCAGGCCCCGGATAATGATCATCCCGGTGATCATGACGATGATCGTCACGATGATCGCGATGATTATTATAGTGCGGCTGCAGTCCGTATGGGTGCCAGCGATTGCCTCGCCATTCATAATTTCTGTGCCACCAGTCGTGGTCACGCCAGTAACCGCCATCCCAGTAGAAACCGCGATAATCACGATCGCCAATCTGTAACTTTACTGATGGCACCAGCATTATTTCCTCAGCCTGCGCTGCCATAGGAGCAACCAGAATCAGGGAAAATGCGAGTAAGAGAGATTGCATCTTTTTCACAGGTGACTCCTTATTATCATTGCCAGTTATGGGCCGATATAAGGAGCTTACGGTAAAAGAATCCTCGTTGTCATTATCCAATCTAAGTCACCGCATTTATTGAAAATTTCTCCTTTTTTTCTGTCGATTTTTCTCATATTTTCTCCACAAAAAAGCCGAGCTGTATAAACACAAGCCCGGCTATTTTTTCGGAATTTAATAGATATTAATTATGATTCATCATGAGTTTGCGCAGCGCAGCAAAATCGGCAGGCAAACTATGTGAAAGTAAGGGTAAATCAGCACGTTCTGCCAGCTCTTTTGGCAGTTCCAGCGTTTCACCAAGAATCACTTCCACGCTCTCTTTAAACTTCGCCGGGTGCGCGGTGCCGAGGAACAGACCATATTCTCCCGGATGAAGCTGGTCACGCAGCGCACGGTAAGCCACGGCAGCATGCGGTTCCGAGGTATAGCCCAGTGCTTTTAACTCACGCATTGTCTGTCGGGTGGTTTCATCATCCACCGCCGCATAACCCAGCTCCTTCAGTTGCCAGATTTTACGGCGGAACAACTCTTCCACTCGCGGCCAGTTGTTTGGCTGGCTGACATCCATCGCATTGGATAATGTCGCCTGGGTAGCTTTAGGCACCCAGTGCCCGTCGTGCAGGAAACGCGGCACCGTATCGTTAACGTTAGTGGCAGCAATAAAACGTTTCACCGGCAGACCGAGTGATTTCGCCAGCAATCCTGCCGTCAAATCGCCGAAGTTTCCGCTCGGCACTGAAACAACGAGCTGGTTACGCGCTTCCTGCGGCAACTGCGCCACGGCTTCAAAGTAATAGCAAATCTGCGCCAGCAAACGACTGATGTTAATAGAGTTAGCAGAGTTCAGTCCCAACGCCACTTTTAGTTCTTCATCATCGAATGCCTGTTTAACAAGAGCCTGGCAGGCATCAAAATCGCCGTCGATGGCGACGGTTTCAATATTGCCACCCAGCGTACAGAACAGTTTTTCTTGCAGTGGACTGATTTTGCCGTGCGGGTAAAGGATGACCACTTTAACGTTCGGTAAACCGTAGAAAGCGTGAGCCACTGCCGCTCCGGTGTCGCCGGAAGTCGCAGTCAGAATAGTCACTGGCTTATCGCCCGCAATATGGGTCAGCATTTGCGCCATAAAGCGACCGCCGAAATCTTTAAATGCCAGCGTTGGCCCGTGGAACAACTCCAGACAACCGACGTCATTTTCAACTTTGGCAACCGGAGCCGGGAAAGCGAATGCCGCGCGCACGCGCTCTTCCAGAACTTCCTGTGAGATCTCATCACCAATAAACGCCGAGAGGATCTTCGCGCTGCGAGTGACGAAATCCAGTTTCAGCATCTCATCAATTTCGGTCAGGCTGAATTCCGGTAGCTCATGAGGGAAAAACAACCCCTGATTTTTGCCCAATCCCTGCGTTACGGCTTGCGCAAAACTGACCTGCTCGTTGTGATCTTTCAGATTGTAGAGTTTCATTTAGTTTTCCAGTACTCGTGCGCCCGCCGTATCCAGCCGGCAAATATGAACAAAACCTTCCTGATTTTGCAGGTAATTCTTACCTAACCAGTCGGCAACTCGCTGGGCGGTATCCTGTTTATCGCACAGGGCGAACAAGGTCGGCCCCGAGCCAGAGATACCGCTCGCTAGCGCACCGATTTCCGCGACCGCCTGTCGTGCCTGTCTGAAACCTGGCAGTAAACGCTCACGATACGGCTCGGCGATAACATCTTTCATCAGCTTTGCGGCCAGATCAGGCTGGCGGGAATAGCAGGCATGAATGAAGCCCGCCAGGTGTCGCCCGTGAGCAATGCAATCCTGGCGGCGATACTGCGCCGGTAAAATAGCCCGTGCTTCTGCCGTGGAGACTTTAATCCCCGGATACGCTAACACCCATAACCACTCATCAAATCCTGGTACCTGCTGGCTGATGATGCCGTTTTCTTCGATCATCAACTGCATGCCGCCAAGAAAACACGGTGCTACGTTGTCGTAATGAATGCTGCCGGAGATACGCCCTTCCAGTTCGCCCATCAAGGCCAGCAGGCGGGTATCATTGAGCGGCTTACCACAGTGTTCATTCATCGCCACCAGCGCCGCGACCACCGAACAGGCGCTGGAACCTAAGCCAGAACCGATCGGCATATTCTTTTCCAGGGTCATCGCCACCGGAATTTGCTTACCCACTTCCTGGCAAAAACGCTCCCAGCACTGATAAACGATATTTTCCTGCGGTTCTGACGGCAGCTTGCCTGCAAACCGTCCAAGATTGTTGAGACTGAAGCGCTCTGCTGACTCAACCGTCACTACATCTCCCAGCAAGGAACCATCAACAGGCACCACCGCCGCCCCGAGCACATCAAACCCGACGCTCATATTGGCACTGGAAGCCGGAGCATAAACCTTAACCATTTTAGACTCCTAACTTCCATGAGAGGGTGCGCAGCAGATCGGCAAAGACACCGGCAGCTGTAACGTCATTACCCGCACCGTATCCGCGCAGGACCAGCGGCAGTGGCTGATAATAGTGGCTATAGAAGGCCAATGCGTTTTCGCCGTTTTTCACTTTGAACAGCGGATCGTTGCCATCCACTTCAGCAATCTTCACGCGACAGACGCCATCTTCATCAATATTGCCAACATAGCGCAAAACTTTTCCTTCATCACGGGCCTTCGCTACGCGCGCGGCAAAGAGATCGTCGAGCTGTGACAGATTCGCCATAAAAGTCGCAACATCGCCTTCCGCGTTAAACTCTGAGGGCAGCACAGATTCGATTTCGATATCCGCCAGTTCCAGTGATCGTCCTGTTTCACGAGCGAGAATCAACAGCTTGCGCGCCACATCCATACCAGAAAGATCATCTCGCGGGTCCGGTTCGGTATAGCCCATTTCTCTTGCCAGCGTGGTGGCCTCGGAGAAGCTCATCCCTTCGTCTAACTTACCGAAGATGAAAGAAAGCGAACCAGAAAGAATGCCAGAGAATTTCATCAATTCATCACCCGCGTTGAGCAGGTTTTGCAAGTTCTCAATAACCGGCAACCCCGCACCGACGTTGGTGTCATAAAGGAATTTACGCCGTGATTTTTCCGCCGCGTAACGCAGCTGATGGTAGTAATCCATCGACGAGGTGTTGGCCTTTTTGTTCGGGGTCACCACATGGAAACCTTCGCGCAGGAAGTCGGCATATTGATCCGCCACCGCCTGGCTGGAAGTGCAATCGACAATCACCGGATTCAGCAAATGATATTCTTTCACCAGGCGAATTAAGCGCCCAAGGTTGAACGGCTCTTTGGCTTGGGCCAGTTCTTCCTGCCAGTTATCCAGGTTAAGGCCATGCACATTAGTCAGCAGCGCCTTCGAGTTAGCAACGCCGCAAACGCGTAAATCGATGTGTTTGTTCTTCAGCCAGCTTTGCTGACGCTTTAGTTGCTCCAGCAGCGCGCCGCCAACGCCACCGACGCCAATCACAAACACTTCGATAACCTGATCGGTATTGAACAGCATCTGGTGGGTAACGCGTACGCCAGTGGTCGCATCATCGTTATTTACCACGACAGAGATTGAGCGTTCAGAAGACCCTTGAGCAATGGCGACAATGTTGATATTGGCGCGGGCCAGCGCAGCAAAGAATTTCGCCGAGATCCCACGTAAGGTGCGCATACCATCGCCCACCACCGAGATAATGGCCAGCCGTTCAGTGACCGCCAGCGGCTCCAGCAAACCTTCTTTCAGTTCCAGGTAGAACTCTTCCTGCATCGCGCGTTCAGCACGCGCACAGTCGCTTTGTGGTACGCAGAAACTGATACTGTATTCGGAAGATGATTGCGTAATCAGCACCACTGAAATGCGGGCGCGTGACATTGCCGCAAAGACGCGCGCCGCCATGCCGACCATTCCTTTCATCCCCGGACCAGAAACGCTGAACATTGCCATGTTATTCAGATTGGAAATGCCCTTGACCGGTAATTCGTCCTCATCACGGCTGGCGCCAATGAGCGTACCTGGTGCTTGAGGATTTCCGGTATTTTTAATCAGGCAAGGGATTTGGAACTGAGCGATAGGGGTAATGGTGCGAGGGTGAAGAACTTTAGCGCCGAAGTAGGAAAGCTCCATCGCTTCCTGGTACGACATCGACTTCAACAGCCTCGCATCGGGCACCTGACGCGGGTCGCAGGTATAGACACCGTCGACATCCGTCCAGATCTCGCAACAATCGGCGCGTAAACAGGCGGCCAGTACCGCGGCGGAGTAGTCAGAACCGTTACGTCCCAGCACCACCAGCTCACCTTTTTCGTTACCCGCAGTGAAACCAGCCATCAGCACCATGTGGTCAGCCGGAATGCGGCTTGCCGCAATACGTCGGGTGGACTCAGCAATATCGACCGTAGATTCGAGGTAATGACCGATTGCCAGCAGCTTTTCGACCGGATCGATAACGGTAACGTTGTGGCCACGCGCTTCCAGTACCCCGGCCATAATGGCGATCGACATTTTTTCACCACGGCAAATCAGCGCGGCGTTGATGCTGTCCGGGCATTGCCCCAACAAGCTAATGCCATGCAGGACATGTTTGATTTGGGCAAATTCTTGATCAACGAACGCTTTCAATTGCGCCAGTGGAAATCCCGGTTGGGCGGCGGCGAGTCCCGTCAGAAGTTCGGCAAAAATACGTTCGGCATCGCTGATATTGGGTAAAGCATCCTGACCGCTAATGGTTTTTTCTATCATTGCGACCAGATGGTTGGTAATTTTGGCGGGGGCAGAGAGGACGGTGGCCACCTGCCCCTGCCTGGCATTGCTCTCCAGAATATCGGCAACCCGCAGAAAACGTTCTGCGTTTGCCACTGATGTACCGCCGAACTTCAACACTCGCATGGTTGTTACCTCGTTACCTTTGGTCGAAAAAAAAGCCCGCACTGTCAGGTGCGGGCTTTTTTCTGTGTTTCCTGTACGCGTCAGCCCGCACCGTTACCTGTGGTAATGGTGATGGTGGTGGTAATGGTGGTGCTGATGCGTTTCATGGATGTTGTGTACTCTGTAATTTTTATCTGTCTGTGCGCTATGCCTATATTGGTTAAAGTATTTAGTGACCTAAGTCAATAAAATTTTAATTTGCTCACGGCAGGTTACCAGTTCATAGAGTGCTGGTAGATGCTCTTTTTTTAATCCACACAGAGACATATTGCCCATTGCAGTCAGAATAAAAATCTGAAAACGCTCTTCCTTGTCGTTTTTTATTTGGTGATATTTTTTTCAATATCATGCAATAAACGATGCAACATGGCCGTGTCTCGTTGCTCCAACAGCCCGATGCGTTGTTGTAACCAGTCGACCAGTTTGGTGTCATCTGCCACCGCCAGAGTCGTTAACAATGACATGGCACGTTCACGTAAAGCCTGCAGTTGAAATGGGTCCGCCGTTGCGGCAGATTCCACCGGTTGTTGTATTAATGTTGCTAATTGATAGCAATAGACCATCACCGCCTGTCCCAAATTCAGTGATGGATAATCCGCCACCATTGGCACGCCGGTGAGGACATCAGCAAGCGCCAACTCTTCGTTAGTCAAGCCGGAATCTTCGCGACCAAAGACCAGCGCCGCGTGGTTCATCCATGTCGATTTTTCCTCCAGTAGTGGCACCAGTTCTATCGGCGTGGCGTAGTAATGGTATTTCGCCCGACTGCGCGCAGTGGTGGCAACGGTAAAATCAACGTCGTGTAGCGACTCAGCCAGCGTTGGAAAAACCTTAATATTATCAATAATATCACCAGAACCATGTGCCACCCAGCGGGTAGCTGGTTCCAGGTGCGCCTGGCTATCGACAATGCGCAGCTCGCTAAATCCCATTGTTTTCATCGCTCGAGCCGCTGCACCAATATTTTCAGCTCTGGCAGGTGCTACCAGAATGATCGTTATACGCATGTTGCCACTCTTCTTGATCAAATAACCGCGAATAGGGTGATGAATGTCAACTTATTACGCGGAGAGAATTTACAAATTCGTAACGTAAGTCGCAGAAAAAGCCCTTCACTTAACTTAAAAAAAGCTAAACTATTTCTTGACTATACTAACGGTGCAATTGTTAAAAATTGCTACATATCTTTCTGTTTACTTAGGATAATTTTATAAAAAATAAATCTCGACAATTGGATTCACCACGTTTATTAGTTGTATAAGGCAACTAGTTGTATTATTAAAATAATGTGACGAAAGCTAGCATTTAGATACGATGATTTCATCAAACTGTTAACGTGCTACAATTGAACTTGATATATGTCAACGAAGCGTAGTTTTATTGGGTGTCCGGCACGTCTTAGCCTGTTATGTTGCTGTTAAAATGGTTAGGATGGCAGCCGTTTTTGACACTGTCGGGTCCTGAGGGAAAGTACCCACGACCAAGCTAATGATGTTGTTGACGTTGATGGAAAGTGCATCAAGAACGCAATTACGTACTTTAGTCATGTTACGCCGATCATGTTAATTTGCAGCATGCATCAGGCAGGTCAGGGACTTTTGTACTTCCTGTTTCGATTTAGTTGGCAATTTAGGTAGCAAACATGCAGACCCCGCACATTCTTATCGTTGAAGACGAGTTGGTAACACGCAACACGTTGAAAAGTATTTTCGAAGCGGAAGGCTATGATGTTTTCGAAGCGACAGATGGCGCGGAAATGCATCAGATCCTCTCTGAATATGACATCAACCTGGTGATCATGGATATCAATCTGCCGGGTAAGAACGGTCTTCTGTTAGCGCGTGAACTGCGTGAGCAGGCAAATGTTGCGTTGATGTTCCTGACTGGCCGTGACAACGAAGTCGATAAAATTCTCGGCCTCGAAATTGGCGCAGATGACTACATCACCAAACCGTTCAACCCGCGTGAACTGACTATCCGTGCGCGCAACCTGCTGTCTCGTACCATGAATCTGGGTACTGTCAGCGAAGAACGTCGTAGCGTTGAAAGCTACAAGTTCAATGGTTGGGAACTGGACATCAACAGCCGTTCATTGATCGGCCCTGATGGCGAGCAGTACAAACTGCCGCGTAGCGAGTTCCGCGCCATGCTTCACTTCTGTGAAAACCCAGGCAAAATTCAGTCTCGTGCTGAACTGCTGAAGAAAATGACCGGCCGTGAGCTGAAACCGCACGACCGTACTGTAGACGTGACGATCCGTCGTATTCGTAAACACTTCGAATCTACGCCGGATACGCCGGAAATCATCGCCACCATTCACGGTGAAGGTTATCGCTTCTGCGGTGATCTGGAAGATTAATCGGCTTTACCACCGTCCAAAAAAACGGCGCTTTTTAGCGCCGTTTTTTTATTTCCAGATACGTAACTCATCGTCCGTTGTGACTTCTTTACTGGCTTTCATTTTCGGCAGTGAAAACGCATACCAGTCGATATTCCGCGTCACAAACATCATGCCTGCCAGCGCCACCACCAGCACACTGGTTCCCAACAACAGTGCGCTATCGGCAGAGTTGAGCAGTCCCCACATCACACCATCCAGCAACAACAGCGCGAGGGTAAACAACATGCTATTGCGCCAACCTTTTAATACCGCCTGCAAGTAAATACCGTTCATTAATGCCCCTATCAAGCTGGCAATTACCCATGCCACGGTAAAACCGGTGTGTTCAGAAAGCGCCAGCAAGAGCAAATAAAACATCACCAATGACAGCCCCACCAGCAAATATTGCATCGGGTGCAAACGTTGCGCGGTGAGCGTTTCAAAAACAAAGAAGGCCATAAAAGTCAGGGCAATCAGCAAAATAGCGTACTTAGTCGCCCGGTCCGTTAATTGATACTGATCGGCAGGCGTAGTGACTGCGACGCTAAACGCCGGGAAGTTTTCCCAGCCGGTATCATTGCCTGAAGCAAAACGCTCACCGAGATTATTGGCAAACCAGCTACTTTGCCATTGCGCCTGAAAACCGGATGCACTTATTTCTCGTTTCGCTGGCAAAAAATCACCTAAAAAACTGGGATGCGGCCAGTTGCTGGTTAAGGTCATTTCGCTATTACGCCCGGCAGGCACCACAGAAAGATCGCCAGTACCGCTTAAATTCAGTGCCATATTCAGCTTCAGGTTCTGCTTCCGCCAGTCCCCTTCAGGTAAAGGGATATGCACGCCCTGCCCGCCTTGCTCCAACCCGGTACCGGGTTCAATGGTCAGCGCTGTTCCGTTAACTTCAGGCGCTTTCACCACGCCAATACCACGCGCATCCCCGACGCTAATCACAATAAATGGCTTGCCTAAGGTGATATTTGGCGCGTCGAGTTCGTTAAGACGCGAAACATCGAAATCGGCTTTTAGCGTTAAATCACTGTGCCAGACCTGACCGGTATAAATACCAATCTTGCGTTCTTCCACATTCTGATTACCATCAACCATCAACGACTCAGGTAACCAGAAATGGATAAAACTTCGTTTCCGCTCCACGGTTTTATCCTCTTCCTGCACCGTATAAAGCTCGGTCACAGGAATAGCGATGAGCGGCCCAACGAGTTTTTGCGGCCCGCTGGTACTTTGGCGAATCGCATCTTCCACATCGCTACGGTAATCGGCACGTTCGACAATCACCTGCCGAATCAGCATGATCGGAATCAACAACAGCAATACTGCACCAAACAGGGTGGTCATTTTCCAGAACAGGGGGGATTTCAACATAGTCTTCTCCTTTGCAATGGCGACAGGATATGAAGGCTATGTGGGAAGAATTTGAAGTTATGTGAAGTGACGGTGAAGTCGAAGCGAGGCCAATACGCCGCCTTCCGGCACGTTGCGCAACGTGACTTCGCCATTAAGCAAACGGGCAACTTCACTGACAAACGCCAGCCCCAGACCACTGCTTTTTTGCCCATTCGCACGCGGCAAAGAGTAGAAACGCTCAAAAATACGTGACAGTGCGTAGTCAGGAATACCGCTGCCGGTATCCTGCACATTAAGCGTAACGTGTTCCTGCTCCACCCCAGCGCTAAGCGTTATGCGGCCATTCTCGGGAGTAAAATCGATAGCATTATCCAGTAAATTCCCCAGTGCCTGTTCCAGCAACGCAGGTTCAGCAGCAACGTTAACCTCGGTGGGCATAACATTAAGAGTGATATTCTTTTCTGCCAACTGCACGGTGCGCGCTTCGCTGACGCGGCGAAATAAAGCCGCCACAGCAACCGCAGAAAGAACGACCTCCTGGCGATTCTCCAGTCTTGCCTGGCGTAATAGCGTTTCCACCAGCGCCTGCATTCGCGCATTTTGCGTCAGAATGTTGTCAGTAAAACGAGCCACCACTTCCGGCGGCGGACCTTCGCGTAAAATTTCCGCCGCGCCACGAATTGCCGCCAGCGGACTTTTCAACTCATGAGTTAACGCGTAGACATACTGCTCAATATAGTTTTTCCCTTCCAGCTTCACGCGCATACTTTCCAGCGCCTGCGCTAACTTACGCAGCTCGCTACTGCCGAGTTCAGGAAGCGGAACGGGCTTATTGTCGGTAACGGAATCAGCATAACGAGTGAGTCGGGCAATGGAGTGGTTGATCCACCAAACCATTCCTGCGCCGATTACCAGCGCAATTCCCAGCAAAATGGCGCTCGCCCATAAAATTCGCCGCTCGCTGCGTTTAATCACCGGCGCCATCGCCGCGTTCGGTTTGCCTACGCTCAAAACGCCAACCAGCCGCGTGCCGTCCATAATAGGTGCGGCAACATACATCACAGAACTTTCGGGATCGGCAGGATTTTGCAACGTACTGCGCGCACCATACTGACCACGCAACGTTAGCCATACGTCATTCCAGCGCGAATAATCCTGCCCGACGGCTTTATTGGCCGAATCAAACAATACTTTGCCCTGCGCATCAGTCATATAGACATGATATTCATTGCGCACTTTGTTGATGCCGCTGATATTGGCGCGAAACGGGCGATTTTGTAGCTGGTTAAATGCCTGCGCCAACTGCCCATGCGTTGGGTCACCAGAGAGCAAATCGGCACGCGCCAGCTCCGCCAGCAACGTTGCCGTATCGATCAACGTCCCTTCCGTCGCCCTTCGCACGCCCGGTTTAACTTCTTTGACAAAAATAGCCAGTACGAACCAGGCGGCTACCGCCACCAGTAAAAAATACCCCAGCAACAGCCGCATGCCGATACGCATTACAGGCTCCTCAGGCTGTATCCCATGCCGCGATGGGTATTGATCGGCGAAAGCTCGGGATTAATAGCGCGCAGTTTGGCACGCAGCGTTTTAATGTGAGTATCGACAGTGCGATCGTAGGTGTCCTGCGCATCTTCCCAGACGCTATCCATCAGTTGCTGACGGGACCAGACGCGGCCCGGCGACTTGAGTAACGTTTTCAGCAACAAAAACTCATACCGTGTTAGCGTTAATGGCGTGTCAAACCAGCTGATCTGCGCCGCGGGTTCATTCAATTCAAAATGACCAATACGGATGACGGGAGACGGCGTTGAGAACTTCTTCACCCGACGCAGTAAAGTGCGCACTCTGGCGCACACTTCGCGGGGTGAAAACGGTTTAGCCACGTAGTCGTCAGCGCCAATTTCCAGTCCAAGCAGGCGATCCACCTCTTCACTACGGGCTGTCAGGAACAGTACAGGTAGCGCCGGATGGATCACCAGCAACTGACGGCACAATTCAAAGCCGCTGATATCCGGCAGACCTACATCGAGAATAATGACGTCTGGAACCTGCTGGCGTGCTTTATCCAGCACCGGCAAGCCTCGCTCAAAGACCTCGACGGCAAAACCTTCCTGCTGCAACATGTAGACCAGCGTGTCGGCTATCCCTTGCTCGTCTTCCACTAACCAGACCGTTTCCCGTTGCATATATCGCCTCTGTTATTGCCGCCAAGGCATGACAGGCACCGCGCTAATCGCGTTTTTCGGCGACCCATCGACAACTTTGTCGGAGTAAGCCAGGTAAGCGAGCGCGTTGCGTTTGGCGTCATAGAAGCGTACGACCTGTAACGACTTAAAGACCAGCGACGTACGTTTTTTGAATACCACTTCGCCCTGAGCTTTGCCGTTTTTAATGCGCTCTGACAGTTCAATCGGCCCGACTTGCTGGCAGGAAATAGCCGCATCGGAAGTATCTTCCGCCAGGCCCAATCCCCCTTTAATACCGCCGGTTTTTGCCCGACTCACATAACAGGTGACATTTTTCACATCGGGATCGTCAAAGGCTTCTACGACAATTTTGTGATCCGGGCCGATCATTTTAAATACGGTATCGACCGAACCAATTTCTTCCGCATGTGCCAATGGCCCCAGCATTATCAGGCTTAAAGACAGGATCAAATGCTTGTATTTCATATTGTTACCATTTTTATAAGTTACACAGAGCAATTAGTTCGTCACGGTAAATAACATATTGATTAAGAACAAAATCTCAATACTTTTATTTCCGTCAAGACCTAAAACATACTCTACTAAGAAAAAAACACTGAATGCTAAAACAGCAAAAAATGCTATTATCCAATTACCTGATGTCAGGTGCTCGTTGTGAAAGGATGAGGATATTTTATGGATCAGGCCGGCATTATTCGCGACCTTTTAATCTGGTTGGAAGGTCATCTGGATCAGCCACTGTCGCTCGACAATGTAGCGGCGAAAGCAGGTTATTCCAAGTGGCACTTACAGAGAATGTTTAAAGATGTCACTGGCCATGCTATTGGCGCGTATATTCGTGCTCGTCGTTTGTCGAAATCGGCGGTTGCACTACGCCTGACCGCGCGCCCAATTCTGGATATTGCGCTGCAATACCGCTTCGACTCTCAACAGACATTTACTCGTGCATTCAAGAAGCAGTTTGCCCAGACTCCCGCACTTTACCGCCGTTCTCCTGAATGGAGCGCCTTTGGTATTCGCCCACCGCTGCGTCTGGGTGAATTCACCATGCCAGAGCACAAATTTGTCACGCTGGAAGACACGCCGCTGATTGGCGTAACTCAGAGTTACTCCTGTTCACTGGAGCAAATCTCTGATTTCCGCCATGAAATGCGTTATCAGTTCTGGCACGATTTTCTCGGTAATGCGCCGACTATTCCGCCAGTACTTTACGGCCTGAATGAAACGCGTCCAAGCCAGGATAAAGACGACGAGCAAGAGGTGTTCTACACGACTGCGTTGGCTCAGGAGCAAGCAGACGGCTATGTACTGACGGGGCATCCGGTGCTGTTGCAGGGCGGCGAATATGTGATGTTTACCTATGAAGGTCTGGGAACCGGCGTACAGGAATTTATCCTGACGGTGTACGGAACCTGTATGCCGATGCTGAACCTGACGCGCCGTAAAGGTCAGGATATTGAGCGATACTATCCGGCAGAAGATGCCAAAGCGGGAGATCGCCCAATTAATCTGCGCTGCGAACTGCTGATTCCAGTACGTCGTTAACGCTGCAGCTCGTCTAATGCAGGGGCGTCCAGATGCGAGATATCCCCTGCGGTTTCAACGACCCAACCAGACGCCAGCCACAGGCTTTCCTGATAATCCACGCGCGAAATAGAACAGTTACGCAGACGTAAGCGGCGTTCTGCCCATGCAGGTAGGCCCAGAATAGTACTCACCAGGCATCCCAGCGCGATACCGTGGCTCACCAGTAGCGGTCGACTTCCCTGCGGCAAATCCCGACAAGATTCCAGTGCAGCATTGACGCGCTCACTCAGTTCCTGCATTGACTCGCCTTCAGGAATACGCCCGTCAACAGTGCCATTTACCAGTTGGCGACGCCAGTTCTCTTCTTCTTCGGTCAGAGAGTCGATATGTCTTTTTTCCAGCACGCCCATATTTAATTCACGCAGGCGGGAATCAAAGATTATGTCACAGCCGCAAGCCTGAGCGATGATTTCCGCCGTGCGCCGGGTGCGACCTAAATCGCTACTGATGATATGTGTGATTCCAAGCTCTTTGGCACGTGCCGCCACCTGCATTGCTTGTTGCTCACCTTTGGCAGTCAGTGGGCTATCAGACTGACCCTGAATACGTCGCTCGGCGTTCCACTGCGTTTCACCGTGGCGGACTAGGTATACCTGTAACATGCTTTTTTTCCGTATACTGCTGTAACGTTAATTTTTGAGTAATCCTGATTATGCACCATGTTGTCTGTGCGACCACCAATCCCGCTAAAATTCAGGCCATTCTGCAGGCATTTCACGAGATCTTCGGCGAAGGATCCTGCCACATTGAGTCCGTTGCCGTCGAGAGCGGCGTACCGGAACAACCCTTTGGCAGTGAGGAAACGCGCGCTGGCGCACGAAATCGGGTAGAAAATGCCCGCCGTTTACATCCAGAGGCCGATTTTTGGGTGGCGATTGAAGCGGGCATTGATGGTGACAGTACCTTCAGTTGGGTGGTCATTGAAAACGCCAGCCAGCGCGGCGAGGCGCGTTCGGCTACTTTGCCGTTGCCTGCGGTGATTCTGCAGAAAGTGCGTGAAGGCGAGGCGCTCGGCCCCGTGATGTCGCGTTATACCGGTATTGATGAGATTGGTCGTAAGGAAGGAGCCATCGGCGTGTTTACCGCCGGGAAACTCACTCGCGCCAGCGTTTATCATCAGGCGGTGATTCTGGCGCTAAGTCCGTTTCATAATGCCGTGTATCAGCCATTGTAAACCGGATAAGGCGTTCACGCCGCATCCGGCATTCGGTACACAATGCCTGATGCGACGCTGCCGCGTCTTATCAGGCCTACAAAATCAATCGCTTTTCAGCAACACGTCTTCCAGCCACTGGCGCAGCTCAACGGGGGCGGCTTTCAGACTGTTAGATCCACGCGTAATGGTCGCGATGCCCGCGCCGAGTTCATTTTTTAACTCGCGCTGGCTCATTTCACCACGCAGCAACTCTTCGACGATACGCACGCGAGTCCCCAATGCTTCGCGCTCATCTGGCGTCAGCATCAGATTTAACAACGGTAAATGGAGATCGTTTTCGTAGGCATTCTTAAGCAGGTCGACAAAACGTAACCACTCCTGGTGACGCTGTTCTGCCATCGCTGCTGAATAGGGTGATTGTTGGGCCATAATATGTCGCCATTGTTAGCGGGGGAAGCAAAATGCCTCCCCCGGTTGTACTCGCTAAAGAGTACGATAGCATATCATAAAGGTTCAAATCAGTAACGACGTCCCCATTCCGTAGCGCTCAAAAGCGTGGGCTTATCGCCCATGAAATAGCGATAGTACGCGTCATAAGCCAGCACATTTTTCACATAACCGCGCGTCTCGGAGAACGGAATACTCTCGACAAACGCCACTGCGTCGATACGCCCGGCGCTGTTACCAAGCCACGTGCGCACCCGCCCTGGACCGGCGTTATAAGCTGCCGAGGAGAAAATGCGGTTATTGCCAAATTGCTGATAAACATATTGCAGGTAACTGGTGCCAATGTTGATGTTCGTTTCCGGATCCAGCAATTGCCCAGGGCTGCTATAACCAGGAATAGAGAACATCTTCACCGTCTGAGTCGCCGTACCGGGCATAATCTGCATCAGGCCGCTGGCTCCTACCGGTGATTTCACTTTCGGATTCCAGGCGCTCTCCTGACGGGCAATCGCCATTGCATAGCTTTGTGGGATATCTTTGCCGTTGGTGTAACGTTCGAAGAGATCGTTGTAGGCCTGGGGGAATCGTTCTTCCAGATGATCCCACAATTTCCCGGCGATCGTCGCCTGAACACTGAGATCCCACCAGTGATTATTAAAGGCATAGCGTGCCAATTGCGCCTGCTCTGTTTTTGACTTGCTCTTCACCAGATTGGCCCACTCGCTACGTGCGGTGTTATCCATATTCCAGTACATCAACTCGCGCACGCGCGCCATCTCCGGCCCCTGGATCAGGGCGCTGTCAACGTTCTGCGGCGCTTTATCAATCTTTAGTTGATACTCTTCGCCAATACGTTGCGCAGCGACCATCGGGTAAAATCCACGCTGTTGCATAAGTTGATGCAAAATCTCTTTTGCTTCAGCTTCACGCCCGCGTTCCAGCAGTATATCCGCCTGCCAGTAGCGCCATTCATCTTTATCTTTCGCCTCTATTGGCAGACGCGCCAGCCAGGTATTCAGACCACGGCGATCGCCAGTGCCAAGCGCCATCCGCACGCGGCGTTCAATTAACGACGTGGATTGCGAACGCATAATCGCGTCATCACGCCATTTCGCCTGTTCGTCGGTAACATCGTTGCCCATCAGACGCCAGGCGACGATATCACGCAGCTCCTGAATCTGATCCTCATTAAGCTGCTGTGCCTGGGCAAGTGAAGGGATCATCAGTCGTGCGTTTTCAGCATCCTGACGCGCCACGCTGGCAAATGCCACCGCCGCCATCTGACGGGTAAAATCGGTCGCGCCGGTGGAACGCGCGAAGGTCAGCACAGTATTAGGATCATTCGCCAACGAAATAATTGCCGAAGCAATAGTCTGGTAATCGGCAGGCATTTGCCCTGCCAGCACCGTCACCAGCCCGGTATTGCCTGCTTTCATCGCAAGGCGGATACGCTCTAAATACGCCAGGGGTTCTTGTTTGCCGGACGCTCGCCAGACGCTAAATAACTTGTCACAAGCGTTAGGCTGGCTCTTTCCGGTTAGCCACAGCTCTTTCGCCCCCTGCCAGGCTTCTTCACTCTGCCCGGTGTTCCATTTTGCATAGTAGTAATTACACTGGGCTTCGGTTGTGCCTGGCTTTTCCGGGCTAAAGGCTAACAAGCCACGCCAGTCTTCACGCCGCGCCAGTTCATTGACGAAACGAGATTGCAGCGTGCGAGCGGGAGGAAGCGTGGGGTTAGCGAGAACAAAGTTAGTGACCGTCACCGCCGGTTGATTCATCAGGTCATCGGTGATCTGGCGATATTCCAGGTAGGGGTATAACGGGTAATCCTTCAGGGATGGCATCATTTGTTCGACCACATCCATTTGTCGGTTATCCCAGGCCTGCTTGATTTGCGCGTAACGGCTACGCTGCTCATCCAGTGAGTCGGCTCGCGCCACGCTGCTGACCGTCAGCAGACAGACACCGGCAGCCAACAGCCGCCAGGTAACTTGTTTGGCTTTTTCCACAAGCGCACCCTCTAAGTGTAAATACATCAATGCAGCATCATGCCGCGTAATAGATTTATGCTAACCAGTCATTGCCGTTTACGCCACGTTACGGACACTTTTTTACTTTTATACTCTAAATAATTCGAGTTGCAGGAAGGCGATAAGTGAGTGAGTCCCCAGGAGCTTACAGAAGTAAGTGACTGGGGTGAGCGAGCGTAAGCGCAGCACATGCAACTTGAAGTATGACGAGTATACTGCGAAGGTGATCGACCAACTGGGATTAGGCGGGGAAAAAGGCTACACTTCGCCTTTGAAAACTCATCATCACGATAAACATAGAGGCGAAGTCCAACGTGGCTCAATTCGTTTATACCATGCATCGTGTCGGCAAAGTTGTTCCGCCGAAACGTCATATTTTGAAAAACATCTCTCTGAGTTTCTTCCCTGGGGCAAAAATTGGTGTCCTGGGCCTGAACGGCGCCGGTAAGTCCACCCTGCTGCGCATTATGGCGGGCATTGATAAAGACATCGAAGGTGAAGCGCGTCCGCAGCCAGACATCAAGATTGGTTACCTGCCGCAAGAGCCGCAGCTGAACCCGGAACACACCGTGCGTGAATCCATTGAAGAAGCCGTTTCTGAAGTGGTTAACGCCCTGAAACGTCTGGATGAAGTGTACGCACTGTATGCCGATCCGGATGCCGATTTTGACAAACTGGCCGCGGAACAAGGCCGTCTGGAAGAGATCATTCAGGCTCACGACGGTCACAACCTGAACGTTCAGCTGGAGCGTGCGGCGGATGCGCTGCGTCTGCCGGACTGGGACGCGAAAATCGCTAACCTCTCCGGTGGTGAGCGTCGTCGCGTGGCGTTGTGCCGTCTGCTGCTGGAAAAACCAGACATGCTGCTGCTCGACGAACCGACCAACCACCTGGATGCCGAATCCGTGGCCTGGCTGGAACGCTTCCTGCACGACTTCGAAGGCACCGTTGTGGCGATTACTCACGACCGTTACTTCCTCGATAACGTTGCAGGCTGGATCCTCGAACTTGACCGCGGTGAAGGTATTCCGTGGGAAGGTAACTACTCCTCCTGGCTGGAGCAAAAAGATCAGCGTCTGGCGCAAGAAGCTTCACAAGAAGCGGCGCGTCGTAAGTCGATTGAGAAAGAGCTGGAGTGGGTACGTCAGGGTACTAAAGGCCGTCAGTCGAAAGGTAAAGCGCGTCTGGCACGCTTTGAAGAGCTGAACAATACCGAATACCAGAAACGTAACGAAACCAACGAACTGTTTATTCCACCTGGACCGCGTCTGGGCGACAAAGTGCTGGAAGTCAGCAACCTGCGTAAATCCTACGGCGATCGCCTGCTGATTGACTCCCTGAGCTTCTCGATCCCGAAAGGGGCGATCGTTGGGATCATCGGTCCGAACGGGGCGGGTAAATCGACGCTGTTCCGTATGATCTCTGGTCAGGAACAGCCAGACAGCGGCACCATCACTTTAGGTGAAACGGTGAAACTGGCGTCTGTCGATCAGTTCCGTGATTCAATGGATAACAGCAAAACCGTTTGGGAAGAAGTTTCCGGCGGGCTGGATATCATGAAGATCGGTAACACCGAGATGCCAAGCCGCGCCTACGTTGGCCGCTTTAACTTTAAAGGGGTCGATCAGGGTAAACGCGTTGGCGAACTTTCCGGTGGTGAGCGCGGTCGTCTGCATCTGGCGAAGCTGCTGCAGGTTGGCGGCAACATGCTGCTGCTCGACGAACCGACCAACGACCTGGATATCGAAACCCTGCGCGCGCTGGAAAACGCCCTGCTGGAGTTCCCGGGCTGCGCGATGGTTATCTCGCACGACCGTTGGTTCCTCGACCGTATCGCAACGCACATTCTGGATTACCAGGATGAAGGTAAAGTTGAGTTCTTCGAAGGTAACTTTACCGAGTACGAAGAGTACAAGAAACGCACGCTGGGCGCAGACGCGCTGGAGCCGAAGCGTATCAAGTACAAGCGTATTGCTAAGTAATGCGTAAAATGCCGGATGCGGGCGCACCAGCATCGCATCCGGTATTAGTTAAATGATTAATGGGAGGCAAGTTCCCGGAAAAAGGCAGGATTTTCTTTAATTGTGGCAAGTACTTTGGCTGCCAATCCCGTTGGATTTCTTCGCTTCGATTCCCAGCTTTTAATGGTGTCCACACTGGTTCCCAGAGCTTTTGCCATCTCACTTTGCGAAACGTTGAGTTGCTCACGAATAGCTTTAACATCCGCAATTTCGTAGCGGGTCACCCGTGCAGGTTCTTTTAAACCTTGTTTAATCTCGACAGCCTCTTCCAGAGAGGTTTTCAACTCATCAAAAAAACTCATTTTATACCTCGCCTTTGAGCAGTTTCGTCAACTTCTTTAGTTGAGCTTTTTCCGTATCTGTCAGACTGTCTTTGGCATTTTTTGGATAGGCCATAATCAAATAAATAATCTCTTCCGTCGCCAGAAAGTAAATTATTCTGACACTGCTACTTTTTCCCTGTGAACCCGCAGCCATTCGGACTTTACGCAATCCACCAGTCTGCTGAATGAGATCACCTTTATCGGGAGTTCCGATGAGTTCTTTTTGTAATTCCTTTAATTCATCATCGGTTGCAATCTGCTTGATCTGACGCGTAAACATTGGCGTCTCTATAAATATTATCGCCTTGCCCATTACCCCTCCCTGGCAGGTACATTGTACACCAAAATGGAGTACTAAGTACACTTTTGAATCAGTAATCACACTCAACATCTTATAAAGATGATTATCCCTGCTCCCCCATCATCTCCCGCACCAGCTCCACGCAGCGCAGGAAACGGCTGTCGTAATCGTCCTCTTCAACCCGCACGAATTCGATATTGTTCTCTTCCAGCATCTCCACCAGCAAGTTCTGGAACTCTTTGCGATCCACCGAACTGCCGAGGCTGCGTAAACCATCCGCCACCCACGGAGTGTTGTTCTCCAGCAGGATCACCAGATCAAAACGGTATTCATCGATCAGCGCCTGCACGAACGGATGCTCGCGTCCTTCGTACTTTTTGCAGAACGCCTGAGTAGTCACAAAATCAGTGTCGATAAACGCCACTTTATTGGCATATTTTACTGCAAAATCAATATATTGTGCGTGTCCCAGCGCGATTTTATCGTAGTCGGAATACTGTAATGCAATCTCATCGCCGCCAAGATGCGAAAAGACATAATCACGACCAAATTCCCACGCACTGGTGGTGTTGAAGATATTGGCGAGTTTGTTTACCAGGGTGGATTTACCGCTCGACTCGCCGCCGAGGATCGCCACGGTGCGCACAAAAAACGGCTTCACTTCGGTAGGAATATATTCCCAGTAGCGGAACGGGTTTTCGCGGATCTGCGCACCGCTGATACTCATAAAGGTGCGTTTCGGATCGACCAGCACTGTTTCGATCCCCAGATGTTCCATATACTGCGGCGCGTCGGCTTCTTCCGAGGTGTAGATCAGATCCGGCTGGATCCCCTTTTCAGCCATAAACTTTTTGATGCCGTTGCTCCACACATCCCAGCCGTGCGGATACGGCTCCATGCCCTCTTCGTTAAAGGCATGAATACGAATGTTTTTTTGATACTTAAAGGTTTGCAATAACCAGCGCAGACGATCCGGCACGGTCGGCTGCTGCGACATGGCACTGTCTTCGAACAACGCGCGGTCACGGGTATCGTCAAAGCCCATAATGATATGCAGCTCGTCAACCTGGCTACAGGCGCGCTGGATAAGGTAGATATGTCCGGTATGCAGTGGGTAGAACTTACCGAATACAACGCCGATCGTTTTCTTCTGCCGTGGAAACTCAAGCCCCAAAAAACGGTGCAACGCCTCCAGCTTTTGCGCGCTGGGGCTTTTGATTTTGGCATTCAGTAACTGGCTTAAATACCCTTTGGTCATACCGCTGGCATCAGCTACCTGCTGTAGCGTGCAGCCCTGTTGCTTGATGGCAGTTTTCAGGTAATCAAATGACGACATATCTCCCTCCGTATCTCTCATTATAAGTCGTCGAACACGCTAAGCGCGTCGGAGAGTTTTTTAACGCCAAAAATCTGCATCCCTTCCGGCGCTTTTTTCGGTACGTTAGCCGCCGGAACAATCGCCCGCCGAAAACCGTGTTTCGCCGCTTCCGAGATTCGTTCCTGGCCGCTGGGCACCGGGCGGATCTCCCCTGCCAGCCCGACTTCACCAAATACCACCAGATCCTGCGGTAGCGGTCTGTCACGCAGACTGGAAACCATCGCCAGCAGTAACGCTAAGTCGGCACTGGTTTCGGTTACCTTCACGCCGCCGACCACGTTCACAAATACATCCTGATCGGCCATTTGCAACCCACCATGACGGTGCAACACAGCCAGCAGGATTGCCAGACGGTTTTGCTCCAGACCTACTGCCACGCGGCGTGGATTCGCCATCATCGAGTGATCGACCAGCGCCTGAATCTCCACCAGCAGTGGACGCGTTCCTTCCCATACCACCATCACTGAACTACCAGAGGTCACTTCATCGCCACGGCTTAAAAAGATGGCTGAAGGGTTGCTGACTTCACGCAGCCCCTGTTCGGTCATCGCAAATACGCCCAGCTCATTCACCGCGCCGAAGCGGTTTTTATGGCTGCGCAAGGTGCGAAAACGGGAGTCGGCATCGCCGTCCAGAAGCACCGAACAGTCGATACAGTGTTCCAGCACTTTAGGGCCAGCCAGCGAACCATCTTTGGTTACGTGCCCCACCATGACAATCGCCACACCGCGCGTTTTGGCGAAGCGCGTCAGATAAGCCGCTGTTTCACGCACCTGCGCCACGCTGCCTGGCGATGACTGAACATCCGCCATATGCATCACCTGGATCGAGTCAATTACCATCAGCTTCGGTTGCTCTTCTTCGGCAATCAGGCAGATCTGCTCGATGCTGGTTTCCGACAACATATTGAGATTGTCAGTCGGCAGGCCAAGGCGATGAGCGCGCATTGCCACCTGTTGCAGCGACTCTTCGCCGGTGACATACAGCGTTTTCATCTGCTGCGCCAGTTTGCACAGCGTTTGCAGTAGCAGCGTGGATTTCCCGGCACCTGGGTTACCGCCAATCAGAATGGCGCTTCCCGGCACAACGCCGCCGCCTAATACGCGGTCGAACTCTTTAAATCCGGTGGAAAAACGCGGCAGCTCTTCAAGGCTGATATCGGAGAGTTTCTGGACTTTAGCCACTCCGGCGCTACCGGCATAGCCACTCAGA
This sequence comes from Escherichia sp. E2586, assembly GCF_005781105.1. Classification (NCBI taxonomy): domain Bacteria; kingdom Pseudomonadati; phylum Pseudomonadota; class Gammaproteobacteria; order Enterobacterales; family Enterobacteriaceae; genus Escherichia; species Escherichia sp. E2586. The sequence goes on along the minus strand of NZ_VATN01000004.1, from coordinate 201,663 downwards.
CGCTCGTTACGCGCCACCGTTGGCGACGCAGCAAGACGCACCTCGGTGATGGTGTTCCAGGCATGACAGGCGCTGCACTGCCCCTGCCAGCGCGGATAATCGGCCCCGCATTCATTACAAACAAAGGCGCGTTTTGGAGCTTTTGCCACGGTGTACCTCGTTAATGCTGTGCCGCCCGCAGGATGACGGGCGGGCAATTACTTCTGATTCAGGCTGCCAGAGAGGATGCAGAATACCCCCATCAAGTCAGCGTGACGGATGGTGACTTCCGTCTTTTCATTCACTTTTGGCTTGGCATGGTAGGCAATCCCCAGCCCTGCCGCTTTGATCATCGGCAGGTCGTTGGCACCATCGCCAATCGCCACGGTTTGCGCCAGCGGAATATCATACTCCTGCGCCAGCCGGGTCAGGGTTTTCGCTTTGTACTGCGCGTCCACAATGTCGCCGATCACATTGCCGGTAAATTTACCGTCCATGATCTCCAGTTCATTGGCTACCACGGCGGTTAATCGCAGCTTGTCGCGCAGGTATTCAGCAAAGAAGGTAAAGCCGCCGGAGGCAATCGCCACTTTCCAGCCCAGCGTTTCTAGCTTCAGCACCAGTTGCGTTAAGCCTGGCATCAGCGGCAGATTTTCACGCACCTGTTGCAGAATATTGGCGTCAGCGCCTTTCAGCGTCGCCACGCGGCTACGCAGGCTAGCGGTAAAATCGAGTTCGCCGCGCATCGCCCCTTCGGTCACTTCCGCCACCATCTCGCCCGTTCCGGCTAGTTTGGCAATTTCATCAATACATTCTATCTGGATGGCGGTGGAGTCCATGTCCATCACCAGCAAACCCGGCGTGCGCAGGTGCGGGATTTTCCCCAGCGGCGCGACATCTAGCTGCGCCTCGTGGGCCAGGCGCGTAGCCCGGGCGGTGAGTGAACCTGCCAGACGAATCACCTGATAATCTTCCACGCACCAGGCGGCAACAATCACCATTGCCGCGCCCAGTTTGCTTTGGTACTGGGTCAGACGTTGTTTATCCAGCCCACGACCATACAGCAGCCAGCCGCTACGACCTGCGTGGTAATCCAGTGGCATCACTTCATCACCACTTAATGAAAGAGGCAGACCCGGCCATAAAGAGACATCTTCAGGCAGGTCGCACCAGGTAATGTTAGGCATTAAGGCTCCTGTAAAATCGTTCGAAGCAGGGAAAATAACGCATGAGGCTACCTTGTATCCATTGCTTCTGGCAACATTAAGTCTCAAATTTTCAACGGGTGGAATATGGCTCGCACAAAACTAAAATTCCGGCTGCATCGGGCAGTGATTGTCCTGTTCTGTCTCGCGTTGTTAGTCGCACTAATGCAGGGAGCATCATGGTTTAGTCAAAACCACCAGCGACAGCGTAATCCACAGCTGGAAGAACTGGCCCGTACCCTGGCGCATCAGGTAACCCTGAACGTTGCGCCGCTGATGCGTACCAACTCACCTGATGAAAAACGCATTCGGGCGATCCTCGATCAGTTGACGGACGAAAGTCGCATCCTCGACGCGGGTGTGTATGACGAACAAGGCGATCTTATCGCCCGCGCAGGCGAAAGCGTCGAGGTGCGCGACCGACTGGCGCTCGACGGTAAAAAAGCAGGTGGCTATTTTAACCAGCAGATTGTCGAACCGATTAAGGGGAAAAATGGACCACTCGGCTATCTGCGCCTCACGCTCGATACCCATACGCTCGCCACCGAAGCCAAACAGGTGGATAACACCACCAATATTTTACGCCTGATGCTGCTGCTCTCGCTGGCAATCGGTGTGGTGCTGACTCGCACACTGTTGCAGGGTAAACGTACCCGCTGGCAGCAATCACCCTTCCTGTTAACCGCCAGCAAACCGGTACCGGAAGAGGAAGAAAGCGAGAAAAAAGAGTGACCCATTACTACAAGAAAGGAAATCGTTATGTCCACATTACGCCTGCTAATTTCTGACTCTTACGATCCGTGGTTTAACCTGGCGGTGGAGGAGTGTATTTTTCGCCAGATGCCCGCCACGCAGCGCGTTCTGTTTCTCTGGCGCAATGCCGACACGGTAGTGATTGGTCGCGCGCAAAACCCGTGGAAAGAGTGTAATACCCGACGGATGGAAGAAGATAACGTCCGCCTGGCACGGCGCAGCAGCGGTGGCGGCGCGGTGTTCCACGATCTCGGCAATACCTGCTTTACCTTTATGGCTGGCAAGCCGGAGTACGATAAAACCATCTCCACGGAGATTGTGCTTAATGCGCTGAACGCGCTCGGCGTCACCGCAGAAGCTTCCGGGCGCAACGATCTGGTGGTGAAAACCGCCGAAGGTGACCGCAAAGTCTCAGGCTCGGCCTATCGCGAAACCAAGGATCGCGGTTTCCACCACGGCACCTTGCTGCTCAATGCCGACCTCAGCCGCCTGGCAAACTATCTCAATCCGGATAAAAAGAAACTGGCGGCGAAAGGCATTACTTCAGTACGTTCCCGCGTGACCAATCTGACCGAGCTGCTACCGGGAATTACCCATGAGCAGGTTTGCGAGGCCATAACCGAGGCCTTTTTCGCCCATTATGGCGAGCGCACAGAAGCGGAAATCATCTCCCCGGACAAAACGCCAGACTTGCCGAACTTCGCCGAAACCTTTGCCCGCCAGAGTAGCTGGGAGTGGAACTTCGGTCAGGCTCCGGCGTTCTCGCATCTGCTGGACGAACGCTTTACCTGGGGCGGCGTAGAACTGCATTTCGACGTTGAAAAAGGCCATATCACCCGCGCCCAGGTGTTTACCGACAGCCTTAACCCCGCGCCGCTGGAAGCTCTCGCTGGGCGGCTGCAAGGCTGTCTTTACCGCGCGGATATGCTGCAACAGGAGTGCGAAGCGCTGCTGGTCGACTTCCCTGAACAGGAAAAAGAGCTACGGGAGTTGTCGGCGTGGATAGCGGGGGCGGTACGGTAACTCGCTCATTAAAATATCCAGGGAAGGAAATATGATCGTTCTGGAGAACCAGGAACGGGAGATTATCAATTTAATGTTCAGCCAGGGTATATCCTGGCTAGCCGCCGTGCGTATCAGGCATAAATTATCGCTTGCTGAAGTAAGTAAAATGTTAGGTATCTCGATTAATTCTCTAAAACGGATCGAAAAGACGGAACGGCTTAGCTCAAATATCAAAAGCAAAATGGCAGGAATTTATGGTTGTCCGCCAGAGTTGCTGATATGCCCTTACTGGATGACGGTTGAACATAAATGAATAGATTCGTGAATAGATACTTGAATGGATTTGATTTCCTATCCATATGAAAAATAATAGTAAATCTATAAATCAGTTGCTATTGATGAATAGATACTAAAAAGCCGGAGCAGTCTCCCGCTCCGGCTTCACAAGGCAATCGCCTTTCAGCGAAACACAATTACTCTTTATCGCCCAGCAGAACGGATTCCAGTGCGATTTTGATCATGTCGTTGAAGGTGGTCTGACGCTCTTCAGCAGTGGTCTGCTCGTGAGTACGGATATGGTCAGACACGGTGCAGATAGCCAGTGCTTTCGCACCAAATTCTGCAGCCACGCCGTAGATACCAGCCGCTTCCATTTCCACGCCGAGGATGCCGTATTTTTCCATCACGTCGAACATTTCGCCGTCCGGAGAGTAGAACAGGTCAGCGGAGAACAGGTTACCAACGCGCGCATCAACGCCCAGGGCTTTAGCTGCATCTACTGCGTTACGCACCATGTCGAAGTCAGCGATAGCCGCGAAGTCATGATCTTTAAAACGGATGCGGTTAACTTTGGAATCGGTGCAGGCACCCATACCGATAACGACGTCACGCAGTTTTACGTGCGGCAGAACAGCGCCACAGGAACCTACGCGGATAATTTTCTTCACGCCAAAATCGGTGATCAGTTCTTTGGTGTAGATGGAGCAGGACGGGATACCCATACCGTGACCCATTACGGAAATTTTGCGGCCTTTGTAAGTACCGGTGAAGCCCAGCATACCGCGAACGTTGTTCACTTCACGAGCATCTTCAAGGAAAGTTTCAGCAATATACTTCGCACGCAGCGGGTCGCCAGGCATCAAAACTACGTCAGCGAAATCGCCCATTTCTGCATTAATGTGTGGGGTAGCCATCGTTTTATCCTTTTTGTGACATAACAAAGGCGGAGTCAACGCTCCGCCCAAATCCATCAGAACATGGCTTTGCCATATTCCATATCAGAAGTACCAAAATATTTTGCCAGAGTCTGGCCGATATCCGCGAAGGTTTCGCGGTGACCCAGCGAACCCGGTTTTACTTTCGGGCCGTAAACCAGTACCGGAATGTGTTCACGCGTGTGGTCAGTACCGGTCCAGGTCGGATCACAACCGTGATCAGCGGTGAGGATCAGGATGTCGTCATCGCGCAGCAGAGACATCAGTTCCGGCAGACGGCGGTCGAACAGTTCCAGACCCGCAGCATAGCCTGCGACATCGCGACGGTGGCCCCAGGAAGAGTCGAAGTCAACGAAGTTGGTGAAGACGATGGTGTTATCACCCGCTTCCTTCATCTCTTTAATGGTGGCGTCAAACAGCGCGTCCAGGCCGGTCGCTTTCACTTTCTTGGTGATACCGCAGTTAGCGTAGATGTCCGCAATCTTACCGACAGAAACCACCTGACCATGTTTTTCATCAACCAGTTTCTGCAGCACGGTCGGTGCTGGCGGTTCAACGGCCAGGTCGTGACGGTTACCGGTACGCTGGAAGTTACCGGCTTTGTCGCCGATAAACGGACGAGCGATAACACGACCGATGTTGTAGCCGCCGTTGGTCAGCTCTTCACGGGCGATTTCACACAGTTCGTAGAGTTTATCCAGACCGAAAGTTTCTTCATGGCAGGCAATCTGGAACACGGAGTCAGCGGAGGTATAGAAAATCGGCTTGCCGGTTTTCATGTGCTCTTCGCCCAGTTGATCCAGGATGACCGTACCGGAAGAGTGGCAGTTACCGAGGTAACCTGGCAGGTTAGCGCGTTCAACCAGTTTATCCAGCAGCTCTTGCGGGAAGCTGTTTTCGTGATCGGAGAAGTATCCCCACTCAAACAGAACCGGGACACCGGCGATTTCCCAGTGACCGGACGGGGTATCTTTACCGGATGACATTTCGTGCGCCCATGCGTACGCGCCGATAACTTCAGCGTTGCCGTCCATTCCTGCCGGAATGAAACCGGTAGAACCTTCATGTGCTTTCGCCAGCCCCAGACGGGTCAGATTTGGCAGATTGAGCGGGCCTTTACGACCGTTATCAGCTTCGCCTTTGGCACAGGCTTCTGCGATATGACCCAGGGTGTCAGCCCCGACGTCACCAAAGCGTTCTGCATCTTCTGTAGCGCCGATGCCGAATGAGTCCAGCACCATAATAAATGCACGTTTCATATGTTCTCCGTACTCAGTGCTTCAAATTTAAATGATCAGATCAGTATACCGTTATTCGCTGATACGACGATAGACAGTTGGTGTGCTTTCCGGTGCTTTATCGGCAAGTTTAATTGCCGCTTTCACCGCTTTCGCCGCTTCCTGCCAGCTGTTTTCGTCTTTCGCGTGGATAACCGCCAGCGGACGCTGACCGTCTACCTGGTCGCCCAGACGCGCCATATCAGTAAAGCCGACGCTGTAATCGATGGTGTCAGATGCCTGACGGCGACCGCCGCCCATCGCAACCACTGCCATTCCCAGCGCACGGGTATCCATTTCACTGACAAAACCTTCGGTATCAGCATAGACTGCTTTCGTCAGCATCGCTGTCGGCAGATACTTCGCGTAGTTCTCAACGAAGTCGGTCGGGCCTTTTTGTGCTGCCACCATACGACCAAAGACTTCTGCCGCTTTACCGTTGTCCAGCACCGCCTGCAATTTTGCGCGCGCTTCGGCGTCATCTTTCGCCAGTTTACCGGAGATAAGCATCTCCACGCACAGCGCCATCGTGACATCAAACAGACGCGGGTTACGATACTCACCCGTCAGGAACTGCACCGCTTCACGTACTTCAACCGCGTTACCTGCACTGGAGGCCAGCACCTGATTCATATCGGTGAGCAGCGCGGTGGTGCGCACACCAGCGCCGTTAGCCACGCCAACAATCGCTTCGGCAAGGGCTTCAGAGAGTTCGTAGGTCGGCATAAACGCGCCGCTACCCACTTTCACGTCCATCACCAGCGCGTCCAGACCTTCCGCCAGTTTCTTCGCCAGGATTGAGGCGGTGATCAGCGGGATGGAGTCCACGGTTGCGGTAATATCGCGGGTCGCGTAGAAACGTTTATCCGCCGGAGCCAGTGAGCTGGTCTGGCCGATAATCGCCACACCGACGTCTTTAATGATTTCGCGGAAACGGTTGTCATCCGGGAAGATGTCGAAGCCAGGGATGGATTCCAGTTTGTCGAGCGTGCCGCCAGTATGACCGAGGCCGCGACCGGAGATCATCGGAATGTAACCGCCGCAGGCTGCGACCATTGGCCCTAACATCAACGAAGTGACATCGCCGACGCCACCGGTGGAATGTTTATCAACAATCGGGCCATTCAGATGCAGGCTTTTCCAGTCGAGAACGGTTCCTGAATCTCGCATCGCCATGGTCAGCGAGACACGCTCCGGCATCGTCATATCGTGGAAGAAAATGGTCATCGCGAGGGCGGCAATCTGCCCTTCGGAGATAGTGTTGTCGCGAATGCCGTTGATAAAGAAACGAATTTCTTCATCGCTCAGCGCATGACCATCACGTTTTTTACGAATAATTTCTTGTGCGAGAAACAAGGTAACCTCCCGTGGAAAAGAGTATGAGGCGGCTTTTGCCGGATGCGTCTACGCCTTATCCGGCCTACGGGTGATACGTCTCGTAGGCCGGATAAGCGCAGCGCATCAGGCGCAAAGCATCTTACTTAGTAGCTGCTGGCGCTCTTACCGTCGCCGTGGCCCAGCGCTTTCAGCAGGCTTGCCAGCAGGCTGGAAGCGCCAAAGCGGTAGTGACGCGCATCTGCCCAGTCAGCACCGAACAGCTCATCTGCGATGGCGAGATATTTCTGCGCATCTTCCGCAGTACGCACGCCACCCGCCGGTTTGAAACCAACGGTTTTCTCTACGCCCATATCACGGATCACTTCCATCATGATGCGCGCGCTTTCCGGCGTCGCGTTCACTGCCACTTTACCGGTAGAGGTTTTGATGAAGTCGGCACCCGCTTTGATGGAGATTTCAGACGCTTTGCGGATCAGCGCTTCGTCTTTCAGTTCGCCGGTTTCGATGATCACTTTCAGCAGTACATTCGCTGCCGCGCAAGCCTCTTTACAGGCTTTCACCAGATCAAAACCAACTTGCTCGTTGCCCGCCATCAGCGCACGGTACGGGAACACCACGTCAACTTCATCAGCACCGTAGGCGATTGCCGCACGGGTTTCTGCCAGCGCAATTTCAATGTCATCATTACCGTGTGGGAAGTTGGTTACCGTAGCAATACGGATTTCCGGGGTGCCCTGCTCTTTCAGCGTTTTGCGAGCAATCGGGATAAAGCGAGGATAGATACAGATAGCAGCGGTATTGCCGACCGGAGTTTTGGCCTGATGACACAGGGCGATCACTTTCTCGTCGGTGTCGTCGTCATTCAGGGTGGTCAGGTCCATCAATTTCAGTGCACGCAGGCTGCTTGTTTTCAGATCAGTCATTTCATTCTCCTGGCTTGTCGCCAATAAAATTCACCTTGCGAGTTTGTTAGTATTCTAACATCGACTCCGCAACACACTTCGATATACATCACAATTAAGAAAATCTACTTACAAATTTGCATTACGGTAATGCGATCTGGTTCAAATAATTCACTTTCAAATGAATGCACCGATGGTGACAAACGCATCAGGATCAAAGTGAACATCACGAAACTTCTTACAATGGCGCATCACCTTTGGCATAAAAGGAAAAGAAGATGCCCACTTCTCACGAGATTGCACTGCAACAACGTTGCCAGCAAATTGTCACAAGCCCGGTGCTTAGTCCGGAGCAGAAACGCCATTTTCTGGCGCTGGAAGCAGAAAACAATCTGCCTTATCCGCAGCTGCCTGCCGAAGCCCGCCGCGCGCTGGATGAAGGCGTAATCTGCGATATGTTTGAAGGTCATGCGCCGTACAAACCGCGCTATGTCTTACCCGATTACGCCCGTTTTCTGGCGAACGGTTCCGAATGGCTGGAGCTGGAAGGCGCGAAAGATCTTGATGACGCGCTCTCTCTGTTGACCATTCTTTATCATCATGTCCCTTCGGTCACATCGATGCCGGTCTACCTGGGGCCGCTGGATGCGTTGTTGCAACCGTATGTTAGAATTCTAACACAAGACGAGATCGACATTCGAATAAAACGTTTCTGGCGTTACCTCGACAGAACCCTGCCAGATGCCTTTATGCACGCCAATATCGGCCCGTCTGACTCGCCTATTACCCGAGCGATTTTACGCGCAGACGCGGAGCTGAAGCAGGTTTCACCGAACCTGACCTTTATCTACGATCCTGAAATTACCCCTGATGACCTGCTGCTGGAAGTGGCGAAAAACATCTGTGAATGTAGCAAACCGCACATCGCCAACGGTCCGGTGCATGATAAAATTTTCACAAAAGGGGGCTACGGGATTGTGAGCTGTTACAACTCACTGCCGCTGGCGGGGGGTGGCAGCACGCTGGTGCGCCTTAACCTGAAAGCCATTGCCGAGCGCAGTGAATCGCTGGAAGACTTCTTTACGCGCACTCTACCGCACTACTGCCAACAGCAGATCGCCATCATCGATGCGCGGTGTGAATTCCTCTATCAACAATCACACTTCTTTGAGAATAGCTTCCTGGTGAAAGAAGGGCTGATTAACCCTGAACGTTTTGTGCCAATGTTTGGCATGTATGGGCTGGCGGAAGCGGTTAACTTGCTGTGCGAGAAAGAAGGGATTGCCGCGCGCTACGGTAAAGAAACCGCTGCAAATGAAGTGGGTTATCGCATCAGCGCGCAACTGGCGGAGTTTGTCGCCAATACCCCTGTGAAATATGGCTGGCAAAAACGCGCCATGTTGCACGCACAGTCGGGGATCAGTTCTGATATCGGCACCACGCCGGGCGCACGCTTGCCGTATGGCGATGAGCCAGATCCGATCACCCATCTGCAAACTGTCGCCCCGCATCATGCTTATTATTATTCCGGCATCAGCGACATTCTGACGCTCGATGAAACCATCAAACGTAATCCGCAGGCGCTGGTACAGCTTTGCCTCGGTGCCTTTAAAGCCGGAATGCGTGAGTTTACCGCCAATATCAGCGGTAACGATCTGGTTCGCGTTACCGGTTATATGGTGCGTTTGTCGGATTTAGAAAAATATCGCGCCGAAGGTTCACGCACCAACACCACCTGGCTGGGCGAAGAGGCCGCACGTAACACTCGTATTCTGGAACGCCAGCCGCGCGTGATAAGCCATGAACAGCAGATGCGCTTTAGTCAGTAAGATTATCCCCTTCTCCTGCGTTGACGGGCCAGGCAGTCGTCTGGCTCTGTTTTTGCAGGGCTGCAATCTGCGCTGCAAAAATTGTCACAATCCGTGGACGATGGGGCGCTGTAATGATTGCGGAGAGTGCGTGCCACAGTGTCCGCATCAGGCGTTGCAGATTGTTGACGGCAAAGTGCTGTGGAACGCTATGGTCTGCGAGCAATGTGATACCTGCCTGAAGATGTGTCCGCAACATGCCACGCCAATGGCGCAATCCATGAGCGTGGACGAGGTGCTTAGCCATGTCCGCAAAGCGGTGCTGTTTATTGAAGGGATAACGGTGAGCGGCGGCGAAGCCACGACCCAGCTGCCGTTTGTGGTGGCGCTGTTTACTGCCATCAAAAACGATCCGCAACTGTGCCATCTCACCTGCCTCGTGGACAGTAACGGTATGTTGAGCGAAACCGGCTGGGAAAAATTACTCCCGGTGTGCGACGGCGCGATGCTCGATCTCAAAGCGTGGGGGAGCGCGTGCCATCAACAGCTAACCGGACGCGATAATCAGCAGATTAAGCGCAGCATCTGTTTGCTGGCAGAGCGCGGCAAGCTGGCGGAACTGCGTTTGCTGGTAATTCCAGGCCAGGTGGATTTTTTGCAACACATCGAAGAACTGGCGGCGTTTATCAAGGGGCTTGGCGATGTTCCGGTTCGCCTGAACGCGTTTCATGCCCACGGCGTGTATGGCGAGGCGCAAAGCTGGGCGAGCGCCACACCGGAAGACGTTGAGCAGTTGGCTGATGCGTTACGGGAGCGCGGGGTGAGCCGGTTGATATTTCCGGCGCTGTATTTGTGACATGCCGGATGCGGCCTACGGATCGGCACAGGCCTCCAGGCATGATAAGACGCGTTAAGCGTCGCATCTGGCATTGTGCACCGACTGCCGGATGCGGCGTGAACGCCTTATCCGGCCTACGGTTCGGCACAGACTTGTAGGCATGATAAGACGCGACAAGCGTCGCATCAGGCATTGTGCGCCGACTGCCGGATGCGGCGTGAACGCCTTATCCGACCTACGAATCGGCACAGGCCTGTAGGCATGATAAGACGCGTCAGCGTCGCATCTGGCATTGTGCGCCAACTGCCGGGTGCGGCGTGAACGCCTTATCCGGCACGAAAGACAAACTACCCACATACGTTAAACAACGTATACGTGTTATTAAGCAACGCTTGCGCAATCTCATCCGCCGGTTCCGGACGTAACTCGCAAAGCACAGCAAACACACGGGCAGCCTGCTCCGGGCGGTTAGGCTGCCCCTGAAAACCGTTGAGCGGCATATCCGGCGCGTCGGTTTCCAGCAACAACGATGCCAGCGGTAATTTTGCGATGACATCGCGGGTTTTACTGGCGCGTGGATAGGTGATAGTACCGCCTACGCCAATTTTGTAGCCCAGCTGTACAAACCGTTCGGCCTGCTGCAAGCTGCCGGAAAAACCGTGAACCACGCCAGTGCACGGCAAATCGTGACGCTTAAGATGCATCGCCAGTTTGTCGTGCGTGCGCCGTGAATGAAGGATCACCGGCAGAGCGTAGCGTTTCGCCAGTTTCAGTTGTTCGTCGAGCAACCACTGCTGCCTCTCAAATTGCGGATCGTCGCCAAAGAGATCCAGGCCGATCTCCCCCACCGCCACCACCTTCGCCGGACGCCTTTCCAGCGCCTGCTGTAACTGATCCAGCGATGCATCGTTATGTTTTTCCAACATACCCGGATGCAAGCCCAATGCGGCATACAGTGGCTGATAATTTTCCGCCAGTGCCAACACGCGGGCAAAATTTGCCGCCTCGGTTGCCGGAACAATGATCTTGCCTACGCCCGCTTGTGCCGCGCGTTGCAGGCTGGCCTCTTCATCGCCGCTAAACGGCGGGAAATCAAAATGGCAGTGGGTGTCGATAAAACGGCAAATCAAGCCAGATCCTCATTGTTAAATGTCGGGTCGTTCGCCTGCGGAGCGTCGCTCACTTCGGCAACCAGCGTATCGTTGGCGACTGGCGCTGGCGGGATGACAATCGACTCCGCTGTTGCCACCGGCACCATATGGCGGGTAAGCGGCGGTTTTTCAGTTAACAGTTTGCCGATCGTCGCGAGGAAATAGCGCCCGCATAAGCGCCCAAGTTTGTAATCTTCGCGCAGCGCCGGAAGCCGACTACCGAGCGCAATACTATGCAATGGCTTCGGCGGATAAATTTCGAATATCCGCAGCTTGCCCGGTGGTTTCTCAATAAACTGCTGAATGTCACGATAGCTGGTTTCATGATGCTGCACCAGATTGACCAGCGGCTGCAGGCTACTGTCACCCAGCCAGCGTTCCATGCGCTTGAACCACTGCGGCGTGTAGTACATTTGTGACGGCACGGTGCGGATGACGACCAACGTTTTTGCTCCCTGCCTTGCCGCCTCTTTAACCGGAATCGCATCACTGATCCCACCATCCAGGTAGTTAATGCCTTCCAGCGACACTCCGCTACGATAAAAACCAGGTATCGCACTGGAGGCGCGAATCACATCCAGCCAGTTTTGTTTGGTTGGTAAAAAGTAATTCGGCGCGTAGTCATCCTGACGACAGGCACACATATAAAAGGATTTACCGCTGTCAAACAGCCGCGCGGCGGTGTCCATTTGCAACGGCATCTGGCTTGCGGTGGCCTCCACCAGCCAGTCGAGATCGATAAGATTTCCTCCACGGACAAAGCGCACTGGATCGAAAAATTCGCGTTTTGTGGTATAGCGCATGATGACTTTGCGCGCGTAACCGGGCTGATTGCAGATATATGCCGAAAGGTTCTGCGCCCCGGCAGATGTGCCGAGATAAAGATCGAAAGGATTAAACTGCGCGCGCATAAACTCATCCAGCACACCAGCCGTGAAAATTCCACGCTGCCCGCCGCCTTCGCATACCAGAGCAATTCGTCCAGGCTGGAACGGCCTTAGCGACAACGGCGCAATATTACCAAGCGTTACAGGTATTCGCTGCCCCACCTCTGCCTTCCTGTTTTTGTTGTGAAAGACTGACAAAGTAACGCAATTTATTATTCGCTAAAACCGCAAAAGCCAGTCCGCTGGACTGGCCTTGTATAAAATTTTCTTAATAGTTTGAAATCTAGGGTCGTTTTCGGCCCATAAACAAACTCACCAGGAACAGAATAATCCCGACGACAAAGACAATTTTAGCTGCGCCTGCAGCGGTACCGGCCAGACCACCAAACCCAAGTGCGGCGGCGATTAACGCGATAACCAGAAATATGATGCCCCAACGAAACATAAGCGTCTCCTTTACCATAGTTAATGTCACCGCTTGATATGAGCGTGAAAATCACTCAATGCGATATTTTTAGTGTGGTGCACATCGCGCCTCCCGACAAAGTTCGGGAGAACGAATTACGACGAATTACTTAGTTTTCAGATCATTTTTAACGCTTTTCACACCATCTACCGCTTTGGCGATACTTTCAGCACGGTCGCTTTGTGCCTGGGAATCGACGGTACCGGAGAGCTGAACCACACCGTCGGTGGTTTCAACTTTCACATGACGGGAAGGGACTATGTCATCCGCCAGTAGTTTGGCTTTGATTTCACTGGTGGTGGCGGTGTCACCCGCATAGCCCTTCACAGAACCTTCTTTAGCGTCGCGAACGTGCAGTTTGTCGCTGACAGAGGTCACGCCTTCAACGCCTTTCGCCACTTTCACAGCCTCTTCGGCCTGGGCCTGGCTTTCAACGAAACCACTCAGGGTCACCACTTTTTGATCGGTTTTGACAGAGATATCAGTGCTCTTGATGTTGTCATGATCCACCAGGGCCGCCTTCACTTTCGCGGTGATGGCGCTGTCATCCATGAAATTACCGACTTTATTCATAGAGCTATCAACTTTTTGCCCTGCGCTTTCATTGGTTGTCTGCGCGCTGTTTTCCGCAAAAGCAGAGCCGGTCGCGACGGCAGAGGTCAACATTACAGCCAGCAGAGTTTTCGAAATCTTCAGTCTTGTCATAGTCATCGATTTATTCCTGTATGTTTGCTCGTAATTTGAGCCAGGCAACACGAGGTTGCATTGCTGAAAGGGAGAGACTTCACCCTGTACAGAAGTCAATGATCGCCATCACAAAAGCGATGAGTGATGAATAACGACCATTACAGCCTCTGAATCAGTTATTAATATCAATCGGATGACAGTTAACGGTTTTAAATACTGATATCTACGTATTGATCGGTATTTAAAGCCGTCAAAAATGTCATCACTTTGTTAAATATAGATCACAATTTTGAAACCGCTCGCCGTATCGACTAAAAAACGCGCAAACATAAGCAAAAGCTAATGTTTTAAGAACATTCCGCAAGCGGCTAATAAGGAAGGGAAATTGACAGGGCGCGGCGGATACCGCGCCCTGGAGGCAAGAATTAATGCTCGCGGGTCTGGTGGAACTGAACGTCCGGGTAACGCTCCTGCGCCAGGCGCAGGTTGACCATGCTGGTAGCGATGTAAGCGAGGTTGTCGCCGCCATCCAGCGCCAGTTGGCTTTCGTTCTTACGCTTGAACTCTTCGAATTTCTTCGCGTCCGCGCATTCTACCCAGCGAGCGGTGGCGACGTTGACTGACTCATACACCGCTTCGACGTTGTATTCGCTCTTCAGGCGCGATACCACCACATCAAACTGCAGCACACCAACCGCACCAACGATCAGATCGTTGTTGGAGATCGGACGGAATACCTGCACCGCGCCCTCTTCGGAAAGCTGTACCAGCCCTTTGAGCAGCTGTTTTTGCTTCAGCGGATCTTTCAGCCGGATACGACGGAACAGTTCTGGCGCGAAGTTCGGAATACCGGTGAACTTCATCATCTCACCCTGGGTAAAGGTGTCGCCGATCTGAATAGTGCCATGGTTGTGCAGACCAAGGATGTCGCCCGGATACGCTTCTTCAACATGCGAACGGTCGCCTGCCATAAAGGTCAGCGCGTCGGAGATCACCACATCTTTCGCGGTGCGCACCTGGCGCAGTTTCATGCCTTTTTCATATTTACCGGACACCACACGCATAAACGCCACGCGATCGCGGTGTTTCGGGTCCATGTTGGCCTGAATTTTAAATACGAAGCCGGTAAATTTATCTTCGCTCGCTTCTACGGTACGGGTATCGGTCTGACGCGGCATCGGCGCAGGCGCCCACTCCACCAGGCCATCCAGCATATGATCGACGCCGAAGTTACCCAGCGCAGTACCGAAGAATACCGGGGTGATTTCGCCCGCAAGGAACAGCTCTTTGTCAAACTCGTTAGATGCGCCTTTCACCAGTTCCAGTTCGTCACGCAGCTGCTGTGCCAGATCTTCACCGACAGCTGCGTCGAGATCCGGGTTATTCAGCCCTTTAACAATGCGGACTTCCTGAATGGTGTGGCCTTTACCGCTCTGATAGAGATAGGTTTCATCTTTATAAAGGTGGTAAACGCCTTTAAACAGCTTGCCGCAGCCAATCGGCCAGGTGATCGGTGCGCAGCCGATTTTCAGCTCGTTCTCAACTTCATCGAGCAGCTCCATCGGGTCGCGGATATCACGGTCAAGTTTGTTCATGAAGGTGAGGATCGGTGTATCGCGCAGACGGGTAACTTCCATCAACTTACGGGTACGATCTTCAACACCTTTTGCAGCGTCGATAACCATCAGGCAGCAGTCCACCGCCGTCAGGGTACGATAGGTATCTTCCGAGAAGTCTTCGTGCCCCGGGGTGTCGAGCAGGTTAACCAGGCAATCGTGATACGGAAACTGCATCACAGACGTAGTAATGGAGATCCCACGCTGCTTTTCCATCTCCATCCAGTCCGACTTAGCGTGCTGGTTGGAACCACGGCCTTTTACTGTACCGGCGGTCTGAATGGCCTGTCCGAACAGCAGCACCTTCTCGGTGATGGTAGTTTTACCGGCGTCCGGGTGAGAAATAATGGCAAAAGTGCGGCGCTTCGCCACCTCTTGCAAATAAGGAGACAACGTCATAATTCTTTCTTCTTGAGTAAGCGGCATCGCGCCGCGCTTGTTGAAAACGAAAAATTGCGGCTATTTTACCCATCAACGGGGGGGAGGCAATCAGTGTTTACACAGGAGCTGCTCCAGTTCGTGCAACGAAGAGACGGTCCAGGTGGGCGCGATGCCTTCTGGTTGCTCGCGATTGTGCGCATTCAGCCAGCAGGTCGCAAGCCCGGCGTTGATGCCACCGAGAATATCGGACTCGGCAGTGTCGCCAACCATCAGCACGCGTGAACGGTCAGGATTGCCCGCCTGTTCCAGCGCATAATCGAAAATTTTCTTATTCGGTTTGGCAACGCCAACTTCTTCGGAAATCACCAGCAAATCGAAGTAATCACGCAGGCCCGTGCGTTCCAGACGCACTTGCTGCAAGGCGCTAAAACCGTTGGTGATTATGCCGATTTTGGCGTTACCACGAATGGCGTTAAGCAGGGAAACCGCGCTCGGCAGCGGCGTGCAGATTTCTGCCATCGCATTAATAAAGGCATCGTTGAGTTTACCCGGCTCGACGTTCAGCCGTTCGGCCCAACTTTCAAAACGCCCGTGCTGAAGCTGTAATGAAGTGATCGCGCCGTTTTGATAATCCACCCACAGTGGCTTGTTAACGGCCTGATAGTCCTGAAAATCTTCAGCGGTAAAGGTGACGCTGTAGTCAAGAAACATCCGCTGCAAGCCGGTGAATGAGTCAAAGGTAAACAGCGTTTCATCGGCATCAAAGAAAATCCAGTCCCACTTCATTATTCCACCTTGTCTTACATACTGATTGGCAACGCCATGATAATGGCGTCTTCGCGACCGTCCGTGGTGGGGTAGTAATTGCGGCGAATCGTCGCCTCGTTAAAGCCTAAACTTTCGTACAGGGCAATGGCGGCAGCGTTTGAGGCACGGACTTCCAGCCAGAGCGTCGCCACGCCGCGTTTTTCCAGTTCGTCGATCAGATGTTCCAGCAGCGCCCTTCCCAGCCCCTGACGCTGATAGTCGGGATCGACCGCAATATTGAACAATGTAGCTTCATCCAGCACCACTTGCGTAATCGCAAACGCCGCCATTTTGCCGTTTTGCGTTAACTGAAAGTTGAGATAACGCTCGCCCTGATTGCTGGCAAACGTTTTTTCACTCCACGGAAAGGCGTGGGCGCGTTGTTCAATGTGGAAAGCCGCTGGTAAATCAGTCGTTTCGAGGGTAGAAATCGTGTTCATATGTGCAAATTTGTTGCCATAATGCGGCGCGTGCCGTTGGGTTTGCCCGTAATTCGGTGAGCGCCGGTGATGCCACCTGAGCGCCTTCCAGTGATAGCGGTTCGTCAGTACCCAACCGCCAGCTGTTGCAGCGACTGCCTTGCGGCAGCATCGCGATCCTATCTGGCGTCAGTTGCAGCACTTGATCGGGGCTGACGGTTAATGCACGCAGAACGTCGCTCACCAGGGGATCGGTCAGGGCGGGAAGATCGTTTGCCACCATCACCAGACGGACGTGTGCCGGGATCGCAATGGCAATCTCCCCCTGCAACGCGCCAGGGCGACGCAGCGACCACTGGGTAATGCCCAGTTGCTGTAACTGCCAGTCTCGTCGGGATGTCATAGCGAATCGCTCCTGTTGTCAGGGGCGCAAATATAGCAAATTCGTCGATACCGCGCCAACATATGGCTATAATCGCCGCCAGTATCAATTGAGGAGCATTCCATGTCTGCATTTACCCCGGCAAGTGAAGTCTTGCTGCGTCACAGTGATGATTTCGAACAAAGCCGTATTCTGTTTGCCGGAGACTTACAGGATGACCTGCCCGCGCGTTTAGATACCGCGGCCAGCCGTGCTCATACCCAGCAATTCCACCACTGGCAGGTATTAAGCCGCCAGATGGGGGATAACGCCCGTTTCAGTCTGGTCGCCACGGCGGATGATGTCGCAGATTGCGATACGCTGATTTACTACTGGCCGAAGAACAAACCGGAAGCCCAGTTCCAGTTGATGAATTTACTTTCTCTGCTGCCAGTGGGGACAGATATTTTTGTCGTTGGCGAGAACCGCAGCGGCGTGCGCAGCGCCGAGCAGATGCTGGCCGATTATGCGCCGTTGAATAAAGTCGACAGCGCCCGTCGCTGTGGCCTCTATTTTGGTCGTCTGGAAAAACAGCCGGTGTTTGATGCCGATAAATTCTGGGGCGAATACAGCGTTGATGGCCTGACGGTCAAAACACTGCCTGGCGTGTTTAGCCGCGACGGTCTGGATGTCGGTAGCCAGTTGCTGCTCTCGACGTTAACTCCGCACACCAAAGGTAAAGTGCTGGATGTCGGCTGTGGCGCGGGCGTGCTTTCGGTTGCCTTTGCGCGCCATTCGCCAAAAATTCGTCTCACTCTGTGCGATGTCTCTGCGCCAGCGGTAGAAGCCAGCCGTGCGACGCTTGCTGCCAACGGTGTTGAAGGTGAAGTCTTTGCCAGCAACGTCTTTTCCGAGGTGAAAGGTCGTTTTGATATGATCATCTCCAATCCGCCGTTCCACGATGGGATGCAAACCAGCCTGGATGCGGCGCAAACGCTGATTCGCGGCGCGGTGCGTCATCTTAACAGCGGCGGCGAGTTACGAATTGTAGCGAACGCCTTCCTGCCTTATCCGGATGTGCTGGATGAGACATTTGGCTTCCATGAAGTTATCGCGCAAACCGGGCGCTTCAAGGTGTATCGCGCTATTATGACCCGCCAGGCGAAGAAAGGTTAAGTATCTGGCACCTGTCGCCGCATGTCGTGTTGGATGCGGCGTGAACGCCTTATCCAACCAATGTACGTTACCCGTAGGCCAGATAAGACGCGCCTGCGTCGCATCTGGCATCTGCGCCCGTATGCCGTGCTGGATGCGGCGTGAACGCTTTATCCGACCGACAAACGAATTATCCACAATCCGCTGATGGCCATTTTTCCAGCAATTACACATCAGGCGATAATTAACTATTGACGAAAAGCTGAAAACCACTAGAATGCGCCTCCGTGGTAGCAATTCTTTTTTAAGAATTGATGGTATGCGAAGGTGGCGGAATTGGTAGACGCGCTAGCTTCAGGTGTTAGTGTCCTTTCGGACGTGGGGGTTCAAGTCC